>NZ_JBFTQI010000254.1:0-7281 GCF_056398925.1 Pedobacter sp. 01T416_2 | reverse complement strand
GTAGGGAAGCTAAATCCGCAATAATGAATAGTATGGTGGCAGAATAAATAATTTGTGTCCGTACCTTGGTATGGTGTAAAAAAATGATGGAATTATCTTCAAAATTGGCGTCTTCTATAAAAGGCATAATCATCAATTGGCTGGTTAAGGCCAAGTTTGTAATTATTAAATTATACAAGAAAAAAGATACACGAAAAGGGGGATTGTAGGGATGAAACTGTTTTTAATCTTTAGAAAATAAAAAAACCGATAGATACATCAATATGCATTATCGGTTCTCGATATTTCAAGCGTACCTTGCTTTCTAGGAATTAATTTATTTCATATTTAATTAAACACAACTTGTTTTTGCTCAAATTGCAGTTTAGATTAATTTAAGGTGATTAACGTTATTTAGACAAATCAACACCTACATTTTTACCATCAGGGTTTCCATCATTTCTGCCAATTTTATATGCAACCACCATGGTACTAAATAATAGTAAAAACAAGATGAACTTAACCCAATTATTTTCAAGTATTTTCATAGTGATATTGTGGTCTGAGCATTACTTATTTCCTTCTTATGGAGATTTGAATCTTTAGCAACACTAAGTCCAAAAGATTCTATTATTTCACCTAAGACTAGAACAGATAAAATAATACCCCATATTGTAGATAGTGTTTTTATTTTTTTTCTGAATTGTTATTCATATTGCTTTAACGAAAGTTAATTGTAAGAATCTTTTTTATAGGTTCTTCCCTCAGATTTTATTCATAAGACTAGTTAAAGATCATTTTCATAACATAAAACTGCCTAGCTCTTTACCGAAAAATAACCAGCAAAAATTAAGACAGAGCGATAAGAAATAGTACAAACAAATAAAGTCTGTCTTCTTTTTTTATTGAGCAATCCAGTAATCCATAGTATTAAATTATATCAGTTATAGATTTATACCCAAAAATCAATGGGTAACTATATAAATTACCCATTGATTAATTAACCTTTACAGTAGGTATAAAAGTTATCTGGTACTCAAAAATCTATTATTGTTCAATTTACTTATTATGTAAAAAAGAATAATACATTTTTCTACCATAATCTTCACCTTTTTGCCATGTTGCGAAACAAATAAATGTAATTATTGCAACTACCAACAAAATCTTATATTCTGACTTATTATTGTATTTATTCATAAATATTTGATAAAATTTTTAAAAACAATTCTCTTTCAAATACTATCCATACAAATGCATCTTATATTATAGATAGTTTACTCGTAAATATACAGAATTAAGTGAAAACTTGCTTCAGTAAACGATTATTTGTGCTTTGTAGATTCATCCCAGTACCCATAAGCTACAGCTGCAATAAATATTAAAGGTACTAATCCAAATCCACCATTGATTTCGGATTGCTCTTCTGTTGTTAGTTCTACTATCATGATTATTAATGTAATTGATTATACAACGTTCTACCCATTTTCTCTCCAAGGAACCATGCTCCTCCACAAACTGCTACTCCCGCTGCTATAATTGCAGGAATAATGCCGCCATTAATTTTTTTCATTTCCTTAGCGCCCAATTCCTGAACGCCAAAATTTTCTAATGCTAAATTTTTCATTTCGTTTAATTTAAATTTTATTCCTTACTCGTTAAAGGCTTTTCAGGTTTTGCCTATGTTGGTCTAACATGAAACAAGTATCTAGTTTTAGAATTCATTAAGAAAAAAAGATACACCAAATGGTATTTCTTAAGGACGAAAAAACAGCACGTTAATACAATTAACGATATAAAAAAATCCTTAATCGAAAAGTTATACTAAAAGAACTAGCGATGGATTTAGTTCGATAGCTATAAGGGCTTTGGAATTGAGCGCCGAAGAATTTGCAAAAAAACCTATAAAATATCAGCACACATCAGTACTAAATATTTCATAGGTTAAATACCTTCGTACAATTCAGATCCTTTTGAACAGAGATAATATGTCTTATCTGTTATGAAGTAACTGATTATTTAACAAAATCGTTTATTTCTGCAAACATCCCATTTAAAAATTCGACTCTATATCATAAAGAAATATAAATAAGAGCAAGAGTATAAAAATGGTATTGATTAAATTTTCATTTCTCTTCGTTAACGAATTTTCTATATTTTTCTATTTTATCATTCTATTAAAAACCGAGTTGTAAATTCATTTTAAATTTACAACTCGGTTTAATAAATTATAAATTATGTGCAATTAAATAAATTGTACTAGCTCCTCCAGTTAGGAAATGTGCCATTGTCCATACATATGATCTACCAATTAACTCTGCAGCGTCGCCTTTATCTCCACCATTAATATTTGTTAGCTCATGGTTTTCCAAAATAGACAGTCCCATAGAGTCGATTTGATTATTTTGTAAATTTTTCATTTCTTTTATCTTCTAATTAAAATCCTGTAATCCTTTTTTTACCCCTTCAATAAATCTTTCCCTATTATCATATAAATAAATTCCGTATCCAACTAACCACCAATTTCCACCATCAATCTTATTGACTTCTTTAGCATCTAACTCCTGAACATCAAAGCTTTCTAATTCTAATTTTTTCATTTCGTTTAATTTAAATTTTTGTTTCCTACTCTTTTCAGGCTTTTCAGGTTCCGCCTATGTTGGTCTAACATGAAACAAGTATTGGATATTAAATTTCAATCAAAAAAAAAGATACACCAAAGGGTATTTCATAAGGACGAAAAGAGGTTATAACAGCTGAAATAGCCAATATTGAATGAAACTGACGCTACCCCAAATCTTACATTTCCTACACAAAATATAAGACAAATATGTATTTTAAAATAGTTTATCCTTTAAGTATAAATATCGACTATAATTGTAACTGAAAACTATGAAAAAAATTATCTTCTATTTATTGCTCTTATTTCCATTTTATAATTTACAAGCACAGAACTGTAATTGCGGTGATAATTTCAATTACTTAACAGAAAGGATTTCTAAAAATTATGTAGGTTATTCCGATAAAGTAACACCTGCAAATAGCCAGCAGTTTAAAAAATTTACTGATAGTCTGCAACAGGTAGCCAATCAATCCACACCTTATAAATGTTTAAGCTTATGCCGCGAATGGTTAAGTTTTTTCAAAGATAAACACATATCATTTGGGATGGATTTTGATAAATTGAATCCAGATTCCGTAAGAAAGTTTTTTGCTATGGAAGAAAAAACCAATTGGACGGAAAACGCATTTAAATCTTACCTCGTACAGAACAAAGAAATTCTCGATAGCATTGAAGGAATTTGGAGCGTTGGCATATATGAAGTTGGAATCATTAAAGATACCAAACCCAATGAGTTTATGGGGTTTATATTAAAGGCCGATTCCATAAGATGGATGCCACAACAGGTCAAATTTAGATTGGCAAAAAAGGACAATCAGTATCAAACTATTTTCTTCGCTGGTGGAGACCATTCGGAACAACACCCGGTATTATCAAAACATGGCGATATATTAAATTTTGGGATATTCGGTAAGTGGGTTAAAGCGCCCAAACCTTTTCTAGCTGCTTTGCCTGTAAAAGAAATTGATCTCTCACCAAAATTCCGGGTTTTGGACAATGAAACGGCCATCTTTGAAATGCCATCTTTCGGCAAATTAGATTATGTGGCCCCCACAGCTACACTTATTAAGAAGAATGAAAACATATTAAAAAACACCAAACATTTAATTGTCGATTTAAGAAATAACAGTGGTGGCTCTGTTTTGGTATACGAAAAGTTAATGCCATACCTCTATACCAACCCTATACTAAAAGAAGGAGGATATGTTTTAGCAACGCCAGACAACATTAAAGATAGTGGTTATGCTAAGGAATATCCCGAAACCCCTGACAGCATAAAGAATGTTTTCAAGAAATATCTGATCGAGTTAAAGGCTCATGAGGGAGAACTTTATAAGTTATATCCTATTGATACCATCAAATTCAAAACAGTTTATAAAAATCCAGAGCGCGTTTCATTTCTCTTTAATGCCGGTACAGGAAGTGCTGCCGAATTGTTTTTACTAGAAGCCAAACAAAGTAAAAAGGTAAAATTATATGGTGAACATTCGTCTGGTGCTGTAGATTATACTGAATTTGTAAAAGTAGAAATGCCATGTAAATTCTACACGCTTTATTACCCTACCTGTAAATCTTTAAGATTACCAGATTATCCTTTAGATAACATTGGGATTAAACCCGATGTAGAAATACCTGCCGATACCGCCGATTGGATTGATTTTGTAAAGAAGTATAAAACTAAATAACGATTCACTATTTAAACTATACAATCTATTGGTTTGGTACAGACAAACGGCTGTTTGGTGTATAATTTTTCACTATTACATTCAGAAACAACACTTTTAAGCACATTTATTTAACTATCTATCATTACAATTATGAAAAACAAAAAATTAGAAAAAAAGACCGTGTTTCTTTTTAAGAAAAAATCAATTGCCAATTTGAGTAAAGAGCAGATGAGAAAAATTAACGGAGGGAGTAATCCAACTACTGAAAACCCTGTTTCAACAGGCACCAATATTTGCAATGAGACTCTTAACCAAACTATTTCTCTTTAACTTAATTCAATTTATTCTTCAGGAAACCAATCAACTACTTTCTACTAACTTTATTAAGTTGATAAAAAAATTATGAAAATTATATATTTATTACTTTGTCTATTTCTCTCGATTAATTGTGGGGCACAGGTTTGTAATTGTTCGGATAATTTTGAATTTATGGTGCAAAGAATTAAGAAAAACTATGTTGGCTATAATGACAAGGTTAATAAATTGAATCAAAAACAATTTGAGCATTTTACGGATAGCCTTCAAAAAATAGCGAATAAAACTGAAAGTAATAAATGTATTTCTCTTTGCAGAGAGTGGCTTGACTTTTTTAAAGACAAGCATATGACTGTTTTATTTAACACGAATCAACCAAAAGATTCTATTATTCATTTTTTCTCAAAAGAAGCGAAAACGAATTGGACTGAAGATAAACTAAAATCTTATTTAAATAATCCTAAAAGATCTGTAGATAATATAGAAGGCATTTGGAATCATGAATCTAATATTTTCAAACTTGGTATAGTTCGCGATAGTTTAATCCATAATGAGTTTATTGGGTTCGTGATTAAAGCTGATGGAATATTTTGGTCTCCACAACAAATTAAATTCAAGGTAAAAAAAATAAATCAAGCTTATAATTTCACCTATTTTCTCKCCAGAGATCACTCAGATTACCTAGCCAAAATGGACTTACTAAAAGATACCATTAATCTAAATGAGCTTGGTAAATTCTACAAAAATACACCGCTTGAGCAAAGATCTCAGCTGGGAATAAACAATCCTAAATTTAAAAATCTCGATGACAAAACAAGTCTTTTAACTATCCCTAGTTTTTCCATTGAGCTTAAAAAGGAGACAGATAGTTTGATGATTAAAAATGCTTCAGTACTACAAAATACCGAGCATTTAATTATCGATGTAAGAAATAATGCTGGCGGAGCTGCAAGTGCTTTCGGAGAAATACTACCTTACCTGTATACCAATCCAATTTTAACAGAGGAAGCACAGGTGTTAGCCACAGATGATAATATTAAAGATGGATATGAACGAATTATAAACTTAACTTCTGGCGATATAAAGGAAAGTTATATAAAAAAAGTAGCTAACCTAAAAGCACATCGTGGCGAAATGTATCTGCTTTACCGTGCTGATACTATCAAGTACAACTCTATATTAAAAAATCCTCAGCGTGTATCCATTTTAATGAACAAAAAATCGGTTAGTAGTGCAGAACTCTTTATTTTACAAGCTAAACAGAGTACAAAAGTTAAACTTTATGGCACCAATAGTTCAGGTTCCATTAACTACCTCGAACGCGTAGAAACCCAAATGCCTTGTATTTTTTTTACACTAGTTTATCCACCGGCAAGATTACTTATCGCGAACAAAGAAAAAGCCAATATCGGTATTAAACCCGATGTAGAAATACCTGCAAATGTTAAGGACTGGATAAAATTTGTTAAAGATTATAAATTGTAAATTTTGCTTTTACTCAAAAAACATACAGTACTGTTATACCATATCTACTTTTGGATAGCTTTTACAGCTTTAAACATAATTTTGCGCTTTTCAAGGAATCCAAATTATGTGGCTAATGTATGGGAAAACTTACTTACCGATATTTTAATATTAAACATTCCAACATTATACGGATTCTATATAAGTTGGTATGCTTATTCCAAATTTTTAGAACCAATTAAAGTAACCAAACTAATTGTATCTATAATTTTAATATTTATTACCTATACAATAGTTTGGTATGTGGTAGATTACTGGATACTGCCGCAGCTTGGCAAAGATTACACGCCAACATCAGAATTTATATTCTGGCAATTTATTGCAGTTATATTTTATATTTTTATTGAGTGTAACATTGTGGCATTCGGATTTCAATATTTCAAAAAAACGCTCAGGCATCAAAAGCGCTTAAGGCAAATACAAAACGAAAAATTAGAAATTGAATATGCTTTTTTAAGGGCTCAGATAAATCCACACTTTTTAAACAATACTTTGAACTTTTTTTACGCTAAATCATTGCCACTGTCCGAAGAATTGTCAAACGGAATAATGACATTATCAGAGATTATGCGCTATTCACTACAAATAGATCAAAATAATCAGTTGATGCCCCTAATGGACGAAATAGAACATGCAAGAAACATCATCAATATCAATAAATTACGTCTTAACAATCGTTTGTGTATAGATCTAAAAATTGAAGGGGATGCACAAAATGCTACAATTGTCCCCCTAACCTTGGTTACCCTACTTGAGAACATTTTGAAACATGGAGATTGCATTAATCAAGGCGCTGGCGCTCTGATTAGTTTGAAAATTGAGGAAGATAGAACCCTTATAATAAAAACTTTTAATAAAAAATATAGTAAACAAAATAAATCCTCTAATGGAACAAGTCTCGAAAATTTACAAAAAAGACTTAAAAGTTATTATGGGGCTTATTTTAAATTAAGTATAAATGATCAGGATGATTTCTATGCACTTAGCTTAACCCTACCCAATAAATATAAAACGCGATAAATAATTTAATTATCCCAATTAATTGTAAAATGATAAGCAAGTTAGAATTTCTCAAAAAGCATCGATTAATCATCTATCATATAAGCTTGTGGTTAGGATATATTGTGCTGACTATTCTAGCGGGTCTTTTCAAGTCACCTAAAGCTTATTCAACAG
>NZ_JBFTQI010000253.1:0-7282 GCF_056398925.1 Pedobacter sp. 01T416_2 | reverse complement strand
GGTAAACTGGCAAACAAAACAGCCCTCTGTGATGTTTTTCAATTAGATCCGTCTAAACCACTATTTACTTTTATCGGTAGATTGGTTGATGAAAAAGGTGCCGATTTATTGCCCGATATTTTTTACACAGCTTTGCAACAACATGGCGACAACATCAATATCCTGGTTTTAGGATCAGGCGATAATTGGGTGGAAGGGCGGTTAAATCAGCTGAAAGACATTTTTATTGGTAAATACAATGCTTATATTGGTTATAATGAGCAGGTTTCGCACGAAATGTATGCTGGTGCAGATTTTCTGATCATGCCATCGAGAGTGGAACCTTGTGGTTTAAATCAGCTTTATGCGTTAAGGTATGGAACTGTTCCTATTGTGCGCCGGATTGGTGGATTGAAGGATACAGTAATTGATATAGGTGACGGAGGTTTTGGGATTTGCCACGATCAAACGAGTATTTGGGATGTTACTCATGCCATTAACCGTGCTGTTGAGTTATATAACGATAAAAAGGCTTTTAAAGCAGTGAGAAAAACAATGATGAAGATAGACCATTCGTGGGATAACGCAGCATTAAATTATATAGAATTATACCAAATATTAAAATAAGCTTAAACATGACTGACAAAGTTTTAGGCGTTATCCTTGGCGGTGGCCAGGGCTCTAGATTATCGCCACTAACACAAACACGCTCTAAACCGGCAGTTCCAATTGCTGGTAAATACCGATTGGTAGATATTCCGATTTCGAATTGCTTAAATTCTGGCATTCATCGAATGTTTGTGTTAACCCAGTTTAATTCAGCATCCCTAAACAAACACATTAAAAACACGTATCACTTTAGCCATTTTAGTACGGCCTTTGTTGATATTTTGGCGGCTGAACAAACTGTACAAAACTCAGGTTGGTTCCAGGGGACAGCAGATGCCGTTCGTCAGTGTATGCATCACATTGTTTCGCACGAATTCGATTACATTTTGATTTTATCCGGCGATCAATTGTACCAGATGGACTTTAAGGATATGATTGAAAAACATATTGAAGCCAATGCAGAAATTACCATTGCCACTATTCCGGTAACGGCAAAAGATGCAACAGATTTTGGTATTTTAAAGGCTGATGATGAAAACATGATTACGTCTTTTATCGAAAAGCCTAAAACAGGTTTAGAAGACTGGGTTTCGGATACAGGTGAAGAAATGCAGGGCGAAGGACGTAATTTCCTAGCTTCGATGGGTATTTACGTTTTCAACCGCGAGTACCTGATCAATATCTTAAATGAGAACGAAGAAGAAAAGGATTTTGGCAAAGAGATTTTGCCTAGAGCAATTTCTCAGAGCAGGGTTTTAAGCTTTCAGTACGAAGGCTATTGGACTGATATTGGAAATATTTCATCTTTTTTTGAAGCTAATCTGGGCTTAACGGATGAAATTCCTAAATTTAATATGTTCGATAGCAATCATGCTATTTTCACCAGGGCGCGGATGTTGCCTCCTTCAAAAATTTCGGGTACCACTTTGGATAAAACGATTATTGCTGAAGGCTGTATTATTCAGGCTAGCAAAGTAGAACATGCTGTTTTGGGGATCAGATCAAGGATTGGAAAGGATACAGTTATTACCAATGCTTACATTATGGGCAGCGATAGGTACCAAACCTTAGAAGAAATACAGGATGAAACGGGCAAGGGAAATTCGTTAATAGGTATTGGCGACCGTTGCTTTATTAATAATGCCATCATCGATAAAAACTGTCGCATTGGCAATGATGTAAAAATTAATGGCGGCGATCATTTGGAAGATGGAGACTTTGAGCTTTATGCCGTTAAAGATGGTATTGTGGTAATTAAAAAAGGTGCTGTTGTGCCAAGTGGAACAGTAATTTAAGATAATCATTATTCATTAACTAGGCCAGTCGCGATTTTTCGGGGCTGGTTTTTTTATTGCCTGACTATCATTCTGAGGGTAGTGGAGAATCTTTTATCAGACCGCTAAGGTTTTAAAAAATAAACTGTTTTAAAAAACTACTAACTGAAAACTGCAAACTGATTTGGGCGTTCCCCAAGCTGCGCAAGGGGCGGGCTTTTCAGGGCTGCGCTTTGCTCTGGTACCGATGAAGGATCGGTACTAAACCCTTACAATCCCTAACGCAAAACACACTGCTTTAAAATAGATTTAATCTTCGAAGACTCGTATTGCAGAATCCTCGATCCTAAACCTGATAAAGCGAAATGCTCGGAGTGAGGAACGAGCGAGGACTTGCAGCGATAGCAGGGCTATAGGAAGCGATTGAAGCAGGACCTTACATTTTCAAAAAAAACTAAGCTATTAATCGTTTTAACGGCTTTTTGACATTTCTCCCTAACATTTTTCCGATCGGCTTGTTAGTAAATAAACAAAATTATAGTCTATGGCCGAACAGCACCTTTATCAAACAGGAATTATAGGAAATTGCGCTTTCATTGCACACGTAAATAAAAACACTGATATATCTTGGCTTTGCTGGCCACGTTTCGATAGCCCTTTTGTATTTGGCAGTTTATTGGATGAGAAAAAGGGAGGGGAGTTTTCGATTTTACCACAAGGTGAATTTACCTCTACTCAATATTATATTGAAAATACCAATGTTTTAAGGACGGAAATTACTGCTGAAGATGGGAAATACCGAATTACAGATTTTGCACCACGTTTTCATCTATACGATCGCTATTTTAAACCGTTAATGTTCATCAGAAAGATCGAACCTTTGGCAGGGAACCCGCGCATCACCATCAAATGCGAGCCGGTGTGCGATTATGGGAAAGGTAAAATGAAGTCGAGTAGGGGCAGTAATCATATTGATTATTTGGGTTGCGATGAAAATATCCGCTTAAGTACCAATGTATCACTTACTTATATTTTTGACGAAAAAGCATTTGTACTGAATGAGGCTAAATACCTCATTATGACTTATGGACAAAATTTAGAGGCTCCGGTGGTAAGCACCGCCGAAAATTTTTTACGCGAAACCATCGCTTATTGGCGATTGTGGATTAAACATTCGTCAATCGCGGGTTTTTACCAACCTTTTGTAATCCGATCAGCCTTGGTGCTGAAAATCCATCAATATGAAGATACCGGTGCAATTATAGCGRCCAGTACTACTARTTTACCAGAATCGCCGGGCAGTACCCGAAACTGGGATTATAGGTATTGCTGGTTAAGAGATTCGCACTATGTATTAACCTCACTTAACCATATCGGCCACTTTGAAGAAATGGAGAAGTATTTTAATTACCTCTCTGATATTTCGCATGCTGAAGATACACGCTATCAACCCTTGTATGGTATTGCAGGAGAAAGGGAAATTACCGAGCATACATTAAATCATCTGGAAGGTTACAAAGGAGAGCAACCCATTAGAATAGGAAACCAGGCCTATGAACACATTCAGAATGATATTTACGGTCAGGTTTTGATTTCGATGTTACCACTTTATACCGATCACCGGTTTGTTTTTTCCGAACGTAGCGATTCGATAAAGTGGATTGAAAGTGTGCTTTCTAAAATTGAACGGACAATTGATGAAAAGGATGCCGGAATTTGGGAATTCAGGAATATCGCCAATGTACATTGTTATAGTAATCTATTTCAATGGGCAGGAGCACAGGCTGCTTTAAAAATGGCTAAAACTATTGGTAACGAAGATTTCGAAAAACGTGCGGAGATTTTAATCGATAAGGCTGCAGCACATATAGAAGCCTGCTACGATCCGGAAAGAAAAGTGTATACCAATGCAGTAGGAAGCCCGCATTTAGATGCCAGTACTTTACAGTTGATTATGATGAATTATTTGGATCCGGCTTCAGATCGGGCGAAAGATCATTTAATCGCTTTAGAAAAGGAGTTGAAAACGGAAGATGGGCTATTTTACCGTTACTTACATGCTGACGATTTCGGTAAGCCAAAAACAACATTTTTAATCTGTGCCTTTTGGTATGTGGAAGCTTTGGCCTGTGTTGGCCGTACGGATGAAGCGATTAAAGAATTCGAAAATATTATTAAATATTGTAATCATCTTCTTTTGTTTAGTGAGGATGTTGATGCTAAGACGGGTAGTCAGTGGGGTAATTTCCCCCAAGCGTATAGTCACGTAGGTTTAATGAATGCAGCTTATCGTATTGCAATTAAACTGGATAGGCCAATATTTTTATAAGGGAGCAAGTGGATTGCAGATCCATATTTCGAGAAGGTTGTATCATAAATTGTGATTCCATATAGAATTTTGTCACGTTGTCCAAAGGACTCCTACGGAGAGCCTGTCGAAACGCTTTGAGAAGCATTCAAGCAGATCCTTCGACAGGCTCAGGATGACAATCTATTTTATGGTACAACTCTAACTTAATTTAAAAAGAAAAGGTCTGAAGGGGCACAGACCTTTGTTAGAAATGTTTTTTATTTAAAGTGACGTCATTCCCGTCATACGGGAACCACGAAGTGCTCAGCGAAGCTAATCTTAAAGCAATAAGCATTACGATCCCCAATCGAGTTGGGGATGACGTAACGCCAAAATTTAACTCCGCCCTACAAATTCTTCTTTTACTAAGCTCCAAAGTAGTTTTCTCACTTCATTAAAATCATTTAGGTAATATTTTGCTTCCGAAATGTTGTTGCCAACTTTAATGGTAAAAGCATCATCTGGTAATGCCCTGAAAATATCTTCATCAGTATGATCATCACCAAGGGCCAAAATAAAATCAGGTTTTTTATCGTACAACCAGTTAAGGGCAGCCTTGCCTTTGTTAACCTCCATATTTTTAAACTCAATTACCTTATTGCCCGGCATAAGTTGCAGGCCTTTATCTGCAGCTAAAATTTTCATATGGCTGATAATTTCATTGGCCCTTAAATCGCCAAGTCCTTCTTCTGCTTTCCGATAATGCCAAACCAGTGAGTAACTTTTTTCTTCAATAAACGATCCTGGAGTACGGTCTGTATAGGTTTCTAGTAAAGTTTTTATTTCCTGTTTCCATTGGTCGGTAAGTAAGGGCAGGCTGTTCCATTTATCTTCGAACGATTTTTGCCAGGCACCATGTTCTGCAATCAGATCTACCTTTAGGTGTCMAAACCACTTTTCGAGGGTTTCATTTCGCCTGCCACTAATAATCACAACTTTATTTGCCTTATCAAGTGTTAGGTTCTCAATCAAATCGTACAATTCGGCATCTGGCGAAGCATCGTCAATATTTCCGGTAAAATCTACAAGGGTACCATCATAATCTAAAAATAGCACACGATCTTGTGTTTGCGCATATTTAGTTACGATCACTTCATTAATAGCATTCACTGCATGTTTTGTTAATAACGATTTTTGAGAATCTTTCACTTCGTTTAATCTTAAAATAAAATTGTTAACCCAATGTTTAACATTGAATTTTTCTACAATTGCACGCATGGCTTTCATACGCATTTGTTGTTCTGATGGCGACATTTTAAGCGCTGCTACAATAGCCTCCATAATATCACCAATGTTATTAGGATTTACGATTATGGCATCAGTTAATTCTTTGGAAGCTCCCGCCATTTCACTTAAAATCAATACACCATCATTATTATTCCTGCTGGCCACATATTCTTTACTTACCAAATTCATTCCATCGCGCATAGGCGTAACCAAACAGATATCTGCTGTGGAGTAAAGGGCCGATAGCACTTCAATAGGGAAGGAGCGGTAAAAATAATTTACCGGAATCCAGTTCATTGAACGGTACCTTGCATTTAAATTTCCAACAAACTGATCAATCTGATCTCTGAGTTCGCTATATTTTGRTACCGTATCCCTGGAGGGCACAACAATCATAAAAAGCTCAATTTTGCCGATGTATTCAGGATGGTGCTGAAGCAGTAATTCTAAGGCCTTTAATCTTTCTAATATGCCTTTGCTGTAATCGAGCCGATCGATGGACAAGATTACTTTCATATCTTCTTTTCCTGTTCTAAAATAGTCGATCTCTTGTTGCACTTGCTCAGTTGCAGGTAAACCAGAAAATTTATCGAAATCAATCCCCATTGGAAAAGCTTCCACAACAATTTGCCTTTCGTTACTGCTGAGTATGTTTGATGATGAGTTTACAGGGAGCAAACGTGTTGCCGTACTAATAAAATGGCGAACATCATCAAAAGTATGGAAACCGATTAAATCGGCACCAATTAAGCCGTTCAGTAGTTCTTCGCGCCAAGGAATTAAACGGAATATTTCGTATGATGGAAAAGGAATATGCTGGAAAAAACCAATCGTAGCATTTGGGAGTTTTTCTCTTAAAATGCCTGGTAAAAGGAGCAATTGATAATCTTGAATCCAGATTTTATCTCTTCTGTTAAGTACCTGCAGGGCACTTTTTGCAAATTTCTCATTAACCGATTGATAGCAATCCCAATAATTTTGTTCGTAATGGGCGTAGGTAACGAGGTAATGAAAAACCGGCCATAATACTTCGTTCGAGAAGCCTTCGTAATATAAATTGATTTCGTTTTGCGTAAGGTAAACCGGGTAAAGGTTTAATGCGGCAAGTTTTTGAGTAACTTCTTCCTGACGTTCTTCTGGCACTTCTATGCCGGGCCAGCCGATCCAAATGGAATTGCCTGATTTATAGACGTCTCCTAATCCTGTGGCAAGGCCGCCCTCACTTGGAATAAGGGTGTATTCGTTGTTTTCTTCGATGATTTTAACGGGTAGTCTGTTCGATATTATAACTGTCTTCATGCTTGTATTTGATGTATCCACATCATTAAAAGCATATCAAACTGGTTTTGTTTGATTTTTTAGGTCAAAAAAACATTCAAATGATTAAACGTAATTAAATACCAGAGAAAAAGTAGTGCCATTATCTGGCATTGAAACAACTTCTATGCTGCCTCTGTGCATTTTCATAATGTTGCGGCTAATGGTTAATCCTATTCCTGATCCATTTTTCCGGGTGGTGTAAAATGGAACAAAAATCTTTTCGAGATCACTGGCATCTATGCCTTTTCCGTTATCGGTAACATCAATATATAGTTTGGTGTTTTCTAACCTGTAATTTACGTTGATGTATGGGTGTTCTCTGTTCTCTACAGCGTAAATACTATTGGTAATGAGGTTGATCAGCACTTGTTCAACTAATTTTAGGTCGAGCTGAATGGTGATTTTTGAAGAGGTTTGTTCTACATCCAATACCACATTTTTAACTTTGGCAAATGGCTGCATCAATACCTTAATGTGTTTCAGTATTTCACCAATGGTATGCGATTCGAGGTTTGGTGTAGGC
>NZ_JBFTQI010000252.1:0-7293 GCF_056398925.1 Pedobacter sp. 01T416_2 | reverse complement strand
GGTATAGGCCTTGGTATCGGCAAATAATCGAATATAATCTTGTATCAATAAGGTAGGATTGTCATCCTGAGCCTGTCGAAGGAAGGGTAAATGTCTCTAGTCCATTTCGACAGGCTCTCCGTAGGAGTCCTTTGGACAACGTGACATATTAATTAAAATTAATTTTATGATATAACCTTTGCTTATTTTCACACGTGTTCGAAGAAATATATAGTCCAATACAAAAAATAGCATTTTCTCCTTTAAACAACCTGTTTGTTAAAAGGGATGATCTTATCGATCCTTATATTTCCGGGAATAAATGGCGTAAGCTCAAATACATTTTAGCCAAGGCCAAAGCAGATCAAAAAACGCATCTGGTCACTTTTGGAGGTCCTTATTCCAATCACCTCGTGGCTACTGCCGCCGCAGCATCAAGATCGGGCTTAACCGCTACAGCTTTTGTACGTGGGGAAGCAGTAAAAAATGAGCTATTATTACTGTGCAGTTTATTTGGGATGAAACTCATTTTTACCGACCGTGAAAGTTATCGGGATAAACACCAATTGTTTGACCAGTATTTTGCATCCGATGCACAAGCCTATTTTATAAATGAAGGGGGTGCATCAGTTGAAGCCACCATTGGCTGCGCAGAGGTAATTGAAGAGCTAGTGGAACCATACGACCACATTTTTTGCGCTGCCGGAACAGGAACCACAGCTGCAGGTTTGTTGATGGGAATTCAACAACAACAATTAAATACAAAGTTACATATCATCCCCGTGTTAAAGGGTGCTTCATTTATCAAAGCAGAAATAGCACATTATACGCCCATCTCCAGCCACCTCGAACTTCACCTCGATTATCATTTTGGAGGCTATGCGAAAACCACTCCTGAACTGATCAGCTTTATCAAAACCTTTACTGCAAAAACCGGATTGCTACTAGACCCTGTTTATACGGCGAAAATGTTTTATGCCATTCAAGATTTAGTAAAACAAGAAATTATTGGTAAAGATGAAAAAGTATTGGCCATCCATACCGGAGGGCTTATGGGCATTTTTGGCATGAAGGATAAGTTTTAAACGGGTAATACAATCTTTGATGCCAATTCATCCTGCAAATGCGCTTAACTATCTGATCAATATCATTAGCCCTGAATAAAAAAAGGGCCCTCATTGCTGAGGAACCCCAATAAGATCTCTAAATCGTCCCGTTGATTTGATTCTTGTTATAAAAGTATCGCTACTTTCTTTCGAATGAAATAAAAATAGAGCAAGCCCGCTAAATAATAGATGAAGATGCACGATCTATACACATTGAATAATAAACCGTCCAAAACAACCGGCTTTTAGTTCTTTTTTAAAGGTTTAATTAACTCATTTACAATTTTCCGGTGGCTTTCTTACCAGAACCATTGGAAAATTGATTTTCCAAAACCATGAAGTATTAGTGTAGCTTTCCTGAATTTAATTCTAGTATTGTTTTTATCGATTAATCGTTTTCGCGCACTTTGTTCCAGATATCTCTGTAAAGTTCTTCGTGGCGTTTAAATTGCAGATGCACATAAGGGCACAATGGAATTACCTTCAGGTTATTTGTACGTACATAATTTACCATGGCATCCAGCAATAGTTTTGCGTAACCTTTGCCTTCTTTTTCGGGATCAATTTCGGTATGATAAACCGTTAAATTTCCGCCCTGAATATCAAAAACCATTTCTCCATATTTTTCTCCCTCATCATAAAGTTCGAATGCACTAGGTTCTTCTTTTTGGATATTTAATTTAACTTCTGCCATAATACTTAACCCGATACAATTTTTAAAATTTGCTAATCAACTGATGCAACATTAAATAAGCTGCCAAATCAATTAAAGGTAACCAATATTTGCTGATTTATGCATACCTCTAATCAAACTTTAACGGTTTTATGATCCACTCTTCTTTAGCGCTTTATTCTTCTTGCCCCAAGCACTTAATTGACAAAAAATCGGAAGAAACTCTAGTGCTATCGGAGTTAGCTCATATTCTACCCTCGGAGGAACCTCTGCATAAACAGTTCTTTTAACCAGCTCATCCTGCTCCAATGCACGCAACTGTAAGGTTAACATCCGTTCTGATATATATGGGAATTCTTTTTTCAGCTCACTAAACCTCAATTTTCGGTCTCCAAGTTTATCCAATATTACAATTTTCCATCTCCCTCCTATTTTGTTGGCCGCATAAGTCAGATCGCAATCCGTTATAAATTTTTCGTTGAGGGTATAAGTCGAATTTTCTTTTCGTGCCGTCATTACTTACAAATTTGTTTGTACCATACAAATGGTAGTGCATGCTATAAAAATACGCGGTACAGGTTATTATTGCAAGGTCATTTTAATCACAAGAAAATATGGACTTATATTTAACCGGAAAAACGGCATTGGTAACCGGAGCCTCTAAAGGGATAGGTAGCGCAATAGCAAAAGAGCTGGCAAGGGAAGGTGTAAAAGTTTTCGTAACAGGCCGTAACCAACAATCATTAGATAGCCTTTCCAGTGAGATTGTTGCTGAAGGCAACATTGCCCCTATTGTTTTTACGCAGGACTTACTGGCACCAAACGCGCCTCACAAAATTGCTACTGCGGCCTTAGCTGCACTTGGCCATATCGACATCCTCATCAACAACGCGGGGCAAAGTCAGCCTGTAGATGTTGCAGGACCAGAAGAACCCTGGACTAGATCGATGGCCTTAGATTTTGAGCGCCCCAGGTTGCTCACTCAAGCGCTATTACCACATTTTATAGCCCGCAAACAAGGTACAATACTCAATTTGACCAGTACTTATGRATTACGCTCGTTGAATGTTTCAGCTATTGCCAAGGCCGCAATGGCAATGTGGTCTAAACAACTTGCAGGTGAGTTGGGCAAATATGGAATCAGGGCGAACTGTTTACAGCCGGGACTTATCGATACTGAAAACATCCGGCCTTATTTCCCGGGTGATGAGCGCAGGAAATATGCTGAAAGTGAAATACCTTTGCAAGATTTTGGTGAAGTGCAAGATATGGCAAACATGGCTGTTTTCCTGGTTTCGCCACGTGCTAAATATATAACAGGAACGGTTTCAGTAGTGGACGGTGGAGGATCACGTTCGGCATTCTGATTTTTATATCGATAAAATCGCTTAAAATGATGTGATTTCAATATTGTTTTTTAAAAAAATGTGCCATAGAATAATTTCCACACAATTAACTTGTAAAACACAAGCAATCAACTTGTAACAGAATTTTATTCTAAATCAATCAGATAGTATATATATTAGTGCTTTAGATAAGAAGTTTTTGTATGTGAAGAAAGTTTCTCAACCTTAAAATATTTCAATGGAACCCCTTGTTATCAGAAAAGCACCTTTAAACCTTTATGTTATATTAGTGTTGTCCATAATATCGATACCCTTTTTTATTTATATATTTTATGGTGATTTTACAATTGTAACAGTAGGCATCATAGCTGTTTTCAGTATATTTCCTATATGGCTTTTTATTTATGCACTTCGCGAGCTGATCAAAAAAACACCTCATATTACTTTTACGGAAAATGAGCTGATCATTAAAGACCGTGATTTTTACAATTGGAAAAACATAGAGGGTTTTGCATTCAGCATAGAAGAAGTGGGACGTGATAATGCCGGGAGTATATATAAAAATTACATCACCGTATTATTAAAGGACGGCACTTCTGCAAAAATCCCTGTATCACATCTGGACAGGAAGGCAGACGAAATTCTGTATTTACTCAATGACTATAAGCGGGAATCAGATGATGCAAAAAGTCCTTCTCAACAATAAAGCGAATAACTTTATTGCATGACATCATTTACTGGCTTACTATCCACAAACTGCTCAAAACTTATGATTTTACGCTCTTTCAGTTTCCATATGTGGGCAACTCTTGCCGTAAAAGGCTTATTTGTCTTTTTATAGGTACCAGAATAAGTTCCATACGCTACCACTTTGTCTTCATTGGCAACATAATCTTCTGGCGTGAATTTATAATCAATCCATTCGCTTCCTAGTCTTGCAAAAACATTTTTTTTAATGTTTTCCAAGCCTATATAAGTGCCTGCGCACGGAAATCCTTCTGCTTCTGTCCATGAGATATCTTCAGCAACATATTTTGCTAAGTTTTCACCATTTTCTTCCGAAGTTTTTCCTTCGTAGGTACTTTTTACAATTTCTAGATTTGTCATTTTATTGATATTTGAGACACAACTTGTCAGCAGCATACCTGCAACCAACAAACTGGATATAATTGTTTTCATTTCTTCTGTGCTTTTGCAAAAAAAACAATCTCAAAAAGAAATAATGATTTAAGAGCGTTTTTTTAGCCTTTTAGATCGCAAGGAATAATTAACTTAAATTTATTCCTTGCGATTAATTCTACCATTTCATTTCGCCGGTATTCACCTTTGCTCCAATCTGTAAAGCCGTTTCAAAAGTTAATGTTGGATATTGTGCTTTAATCGCTTTGATCAACTCTTCAGAAGTTTTGTTGGTTTTTAAAGCCTCTTCGTAAAACTGGATATAACTTTTGGTATGTTTTATTGCACTAACATCAAATGGGCTTGCGTTATTGGCATGTGCAGGAATAACGATTGAAGGATTTAAGGCTTCGATTTTGTCTAAAACAGCAATCCAATTTTTACGGGCTTCCGGCGTTTGTGCATCTGCCATCCATAGGTTAAATGTAGTTCCGAAAACATTGATACCACCTATTACTGCTTTAATTGAAGGAATCCAAACAAAGGTTTTTGCAGGAAATTCTTCCAAGCCAACAACTTCGAGTTTCTGACCTTCCAAATCAATGCTATTTCCCTTTATAACCTGTGGTAATACCACATTAGAAGTAATGGCCTTGCCTAATCTTTCCCCCCAAACATCCAGTTTTTTCTGTGCAGAGGCTTTGATAGCTTCCACGGTTTCCGGTGAGGCGAAAGCCGTTACTTCCGGGAAATGTTTCTTAAAAACTTCCAATCCGAAGTAATAATCAGGATCAGCATGGGAAACATAAATTACAGTTAATTTTTTACCAGACTTTTTGATTTGGCCGGCGACCTTTTCCGCGTCTTCCAAAGTAAATTGTGCGTCGATTAAAACGGCATCTGTTTTACCTGAAACGATTACGGATGCCACGCCAAAAGCATTCTCTGATGCGTTATAAACTTCGAGCTTTAAATTAGCTGTTTCAATAGTTTTGAAACCTTGTGCATTTGCTTCCATTTTTARTAAGATTAGAATAGTTAGAAATAATGTTGAAATAATTGATTTCATGCCTTATGTTATTTGATGACACAAAGATGCACAGGACACCAAGACAAAAAGATTGAACAAGTTCAATAAATACAGGTTAGCTAGCTACCGGTTACATTTTTTTTTCTGATCTTACTCAAAAATTCGTGACTAATGCCTAAATAAGCTGCAATCTGAAGGTTGGTCAATCGTTGTAGGAGCTGCGGATATTTTTTAATAAAATCAAGATAGCGCTGGTCTGCAGTTTTACTCAAATTATCGATCATCCTCCTTTGTAGGGCAACGTGGGTTTTTTGGGTCATTATCCTGAATAGCTTCTCAATTTGAGGACGATTGATGTAAGCAAATTCTTTGTCCTTCTTAGAAATAAGCAGTACCTCACTATCTTCAAGAGCCTCTATATAGAGCTGAGAAGGTGTGTTATTGGTGAAACTATCAATATCGGTAATCCACCAGTTTTCAATGGCAAAATACAATATGTTTTCAAAACCATTTTGGTCAACATGATAGATGCGGAAAAGTCCTTTGATTACAAAACCTTCAAATTTACAGGTTTCACCCGCTTGCAGTAAAAAACGCTTTCTTTTAACCAATTGATGTTTGAACAGGTTACAGAATATATCTCTTTCCTTTTCCGGAATGGTTACATGGTTGGAAATATGCTGATGGAGAAGTTCTTTCATAAGGTTTACAATATCAGGCTTAAAACCCATAGATAGTTCATATTTATTTAGATTTAATTTGCTCCGCAATAAGAATTTTCGAAAAAAGTTTTCCACATCGGTGAAGTCCAAAACGCGATTTTGTCTATAATCATACTTTAAACAGTTTAAACCTATTTTTTATGTAAAGTGCACAAAAAGTGCTTAAATTTTGATTTTAGGCACATTTAACTAAATTTGGATTATACCAAAACCAAGTTTATGTATCAATTAACAGTACCTGCAGATCGCGTTAACGAATCGTTAAGTAAGCACATTTTGGCCGATGGTTTCGACCTGACTTATGATATGGAAAAAAGTCATGGTGCTTACATTTACGATGCTAAACACAACAGAACTTTACTCGATTTTTTCACTTGTTTTGCTTCCGTTCCTTTAGGTTATAACCACCCTAAAATGATCAATGATGAAGCATTTAAAAAAAATCTTCTCCTCGCTGCATTAGCTAATCCATCGAACTCTGATGTTTACACCCAGCAGTATGCACAGTTTGTTGAAACATTTTCCAAAGTCGGTATTCCGGCTTACCTGCCGCATGCTTTTTTTATTGCAGGTGGAGGCTTAGCAGTAGAAAATGCAATTAAGGTAGCCATGGACTGGAAAGTTCAGAAAAATTTTGCGAAAGGATATACTGAAGAAAAAGGTTTTAAGGTTTTACACTTCGAAAGGGCTTTTCATGGCAGAACGGGTTATACTTTAAGCTTAACCAATACCCTACCCGATAAAACCAAGTGGTTTGCCAAATTCGATTGGCCAAGAGTGGCTGTTCCGGAAGTTAAATTTCCGCTTTCAGGAAATAATTTAAGTCATGCCATTCAAACCGAAGAAACATCTTTAGCGCAGATCAAAAAAGCATTTGCAGATAATAAAGACGATATCTGCGCTATAATTATAGAACCAATCCAATCTGAAGGTGGAGATAACCACCTGCGTGAAGAATTTTTGATCCAACTTAAGGCCTTGGCCGATGAAAATGATGCCTTTTTGATTTATGATGAAGTACAAACCGGGGTTGGGTTAACCGGTAAATTCTGGTGCCATCAACATTTTAGTGAAAAAGCTCAACCAGATATCATCGCTTTTGGAAAAAAAATGCAGGTTTGTGGTATTCTTGTCGGTAATAAGGTAGACGAAATTGAAACCAATGTATTTAAAGTGCCAAGCCGTATTAACTCAACCTGGGGAGGCAATTTGGTTGATATGGTTCGTTCTACGCAGATTTTACAAATTGTAGAAGAAGATCAGCTTTGTGAGAATGCAGCAAAAGTAGGTGTGTACTTAAGAGATCAACTAGAAAACC
>NZ_JBFTQI010000251.1:0-7304 GCF_056398925.1 Pedobacter sp. 01T416_2 | reverse complement strand
GCTACACTTATACTTAATCCCAAGAGGGCGAATTTTATAGATTTCATGATTGTAAAACAACAATTAATAAAATTGTGTTTTAATTTTATGAGTACAAGAAGGATTTGAGGCATTATTTCCTAATTTTACCCCTTATGGAAAACAAGACCATCGCCCGTACCTTACGCCTTCTATCGCAGCTTATGGAACTGCACGAAGAAAATCCCTTCAAAATTAAATCTGTTACAAATGCCTATTTTAAGGTAGATAAATTACCCTTTGCTTTAAAGGATAAACCTTTAGATGAGCTGGATAAAATTGAAGGTATTGGTAAAGGACTGGCTTCCAAAATCATTGAACTTCTCCAAACAGGAGAATTAAAAGAACTTAACGAAATTCGAGAGAAAACACCCGAAGGTGTAGTAGAGATGCTGGCCATAAAGGGCATCGGACCAAAAAAGATATTCATTATCTGGCGTACCTTAGGTATAGAAAGTATAGGTGAATTGTATTATGCCTGTAACGAAAACCGCTTAATTGAAGCCAAAGGTTTCGGTTTAAAAACCCAGGAAGAAATTAAGAATGCGATCGAATTTAAACTCGCGGCCAACGGACGGTTTTTATACGCCCAGGTTGAAGGTTTTGCCAAAACTTTATTTACACAGCTTGCGGATTGGACTGGAAAAATTGACAACAGTGCACTTTTGGGCTTCGCTGGTCAGTACCGCCGCGCCTGTGAGATTATCGATGAACTGGAAATTGTGATCGGTACAGCACAAATTGATACCCTTAAACAAAACTTGCCTGCTTTCGAAGCACTTTCTTTGATTGAAGCAGAAAATGCTTTCATCTGCACCACTGAAGCAGGTTTTAGAGTAAAAATTCATTTGGCAGAAAAAACTGATTTTTATTTGCAATGGTTCAGGTTAACTGGAAATACGGAGCATGTAGAAAAGGTTTTAGCATTGGCGGGTGAAGGCCCTTTTGCAAAGGAGGAAGAAATTTATAGCAAAGCAGGTTTATCTTTTATCGAGCCTGAGCTTCGTGAAGATTTTGACGAAATTGAGCTCGCGAAGGTAAATAAACTTCCAACTTTAATTCAGTACGAAGATTTAAAGGGCAGTTTGCACAACCACTCTACCTGGAGCGATGGCGTACACACCCTGGAGCAAATGGCTGTATATTGTAAAGAAAACTTAAATCTTCAGTATTTAGGGATATGCGATCACTCTRAAACCGCTGTTTATGCAAAAGGTTTAAACGAGCAACGTGTTTTTGGTCAACACCAGGAAATTGACGAACTAAATAAAAAACTCGCTCCCTTTAAAATCTTCAAAGGTATTGAGAGCGACATTTTAAGTGATGGCTCATTGGATTATTCGGATGATATTTTAAAAACATTCGATTTTGTAGTGGCTTCTGTGCACAGCAATTTACGTATGGACGAAGCAAAAGCCACCGCACGTTTGCTAAAAGCTATTGAAAATCCATATACCACCATTTTAGGGCATCCAACAGGCCGTTTATTGTTAAGCAGAGCCGGATACCCGATAGATTATAAAAAGATTATTGATGCCTGTGCAGCAAACAAAGTGGTGATCGAAATTAATGCCAATCCTTTACGTTTGGATTTAGATTGGCGCTGGCACCGTTACGCTTYAGAAAAAGGGGTGTTGCTTTCAGTAAATCCTGATGCCCACAGAACCGAAGGTTTCCATGATATGCATTATGGTATACTGGTTGCCCGCAAAGGTGGTTTAAGTGCCGACAAATGTTTAAATTCTTTTTCTTTGGAAGAAATAACTGCGTATTTTAACAGTAGAAGGGTTTAGGGTTTAGGAAAAACAGGCCCTAAGTCATCTTATTTTAAATCTCACGAATAAATCGGTGTAATCTTAAAATCTGTGCAATCAACCCGCCAGGAAAAAATCAATCTATTCAATCTTTTAATATCTTTGCCCAATGATAAGTGAAATTGCCAACCGCATATTTAATCAAGTAATTACAGACTACCATAAGTTTGATGATATTGACCACCCGGTTGAAAACCCATATGATGCCGAAAGTTTAGAGCATCTCTTTTATGTTAAGAACTGGATCGATACGGCACAATGGCATATGGAAGATGTGGTGCGTAACCCTCAGATTGATCCTGTTGAAGGTTTGAGCTGGAAAAGACGCATTGATGCACAAAACCAGGTGCGTACCGATATGGTTGAGTTTATTGATGGTTATTTTTTAAATCTTTATCAGGGAATTTCGGCTTTACCAGATGCAAAAATCAATACAGAAAGCCCTGCATGGGCGATAGACAGGCTTTCCATCCTTGCACTGAAAATTTACCACATGCAGGAAGAAGCTGAACGTGAAAGTGCCTCGGTTGAGCACCGTGCACAATGCCAGACGAAATTAAATGTATTGTTATCACAACGTGAGGATCTTTCAACCAGTATTGATGAATTATTGGCAGATATTGAGGCGGGTAAAAAATACATGAAAGTATACAAGCAAATGAAAATGTACAACGATCCGAGTTTAAATCCGGTGTTGTATAATAAAGGTTAAAGACTAAAGCTGAAAGGCTAAAGCGAAAAGTAAAGATTAATCATGCTAAAAGACACGAAGAACACTAAGAAAAACTTGGTGCTTTTGTGTCTTTGTGGTAAATAAAAACATGGCCTCAACCCAAAAAATTATTGTTTTACGCTTTTCGGCAATGGGCGATGTGGCCATGGCAGCCTCTGTTTTACACGAATTTTCAGAGCAGAACCCCAACATAGAGATTATCATGGTGAGCAGGCCTGCTTTTAAGCCATTTTTTGATCGCATTCCGAACCTGATCTTCCACCCTATCCAACCTAAAACGGTCCATAAAGGAATTGATGGTTTATACAAACTCTATCAGGAACTCCGCAGCTATAAACCAAACGCAATAGCCGACCTGCACGATAACTTGAGGAGCAGGGCAATTTCTACTTTCTTCCGTTTAACGGGCACAAAGATTAGGCGGATAGATAAAGGAAGAGCAGAGAAAAAGAGATTAACACGTAACAATAACAAAGTTTTTAAACCCCTCAGAAAAACAGTAGAACGTTATGCTGATGTTTTCCGCGAATTGGGATTTGCGGTTAAACTCAGTTATAAACTAGATAAATCTCCGCAGGCAATTCCAGCAAATGCACAAAACTTATTTGCCAATAAAACCACAAAAAAAATAGGCATCTCCCCTTTTGCGCAACATGTTTATAAAATATATGCTTTAGAAAAAATGGAGGAGGTAATTGCCTTGTTAAGCGGATTAGGTTATGAGCTTTTCATATTTGGTGGTGGTAAAACAGAACAAACAACTGCCGAAAACTGGGCGAAAACATATAAAAACGTTCATAATTTAATCGGTAACTTTAACTTAACGGAAGAGCTTGCCATTATTTCAAACTTGGATTTAATGTTAAGTATGGATTCATCCGGTATGCATATGGCATCGCTTGTTGGTGTGCCTGTAATTTCAGTTTGGGGACCAACACATCCATATGCTGGTTTTTTGGGTTATGGGCAATTGGAAAGGGACTGTATCCAGATTGATCATCCTAGCAGGCCAAATTCTATTTATGGAAACAAACCCTGCCTTTGCGGTGTTGAAAACTGTATAGACTTAATTAAGCCTGAAACAATTGTAGATAAAATTAAAGAGAAATTAAATGGCTAAGCAATTACTTTTGGTTCGTCACGGCAAATCGGATTGGGGAAATTTAGATTTAAAAGATTTCGACCGACCGCTAAACAAACGTGGCAAAGAAAATGCGCCAGAAATGGCTGAAAGATTGATTAATAAAGGCTTCAAATTAGATCTGATTGTAAGTAGTCCGGCGAAAAGAGCCAAATCTACCGCAAAATATTTCGCCGAGGCTTACAATATTGACCAGATCCAGTTCGAAGAATCTATTTACGAGGCCAATACCACAGCTCTACTTAAAGTGGTTAACGGGCTGAATAATGGTGCAGACCACGTAGTAATGTTTGGTCATAACCCTAGTTTTACAGATTTTGCAAACCAATTATGCGATGCCGATATTTATAACATTCCAACTGCAGGTATGGTATTAATTTCTTTTCCTTTTGATTCGTGGCAAATGGTAAGCAAAGGAACAGGAGAATTGGTATTTTTTGATTACCCGAAGAATAGTGATGAAGTTTAAGGCTTTTTACCATTAAGGGATTAAGAACATTAAGAGATATTGAAGTACCTTAAATAGTCCTCGTTTGTAGCGAGGATTAAAGAAGTCTGCATTTTTAATGCGTAATGGAAAACAAAAAAATGGCGATAAAATCGCCTTTCTCTTTCATCCTCGTTACAAACGAGGACGATAACGAATTTACACGGAAAAGGTTCCCATAAAGCGCAAGCTTTTGTTAAATAAACCCGGTAGAAGCGGCAGCTCCCGATCCTTTATCGGGGCTATAGCGAATAACGGGACTGAAGACGCCAAGAACTACCGAGCGAACATTTCCAAAAAAATATCGCATCAATTTAAAATATCTCAAATCAGGTATGAATATCACAAATCAAATAATTTTATTACCTTTGAATATATAAAAACGAAAATCTGGCAATAGACATTTCGGTGAATTCATAACCTAAACTCTTCTGGTTATTTCATAATTCGTATCGCCAGAAAATTTATCCATTAATTTATCTGAACATGAGTTTTGACTATAATACTACGCGTAGCCATTTAATTTTATCGGAATATGGCCGTAACGTACAAAATATGGTGAAGTATATCTGCGAATTACCCACCATTGAAGAACGTAATAAATATGCCCAGGCGGTTATCGACCTGATGGGTTTTTTGCAACCACATTTACGTGATGTTGCCGATTTTAAGCATAAACTTTGGGATCACCTGCACATTATTTCTGGCTACCAGATTGATGTAGACAGTCCTTATCCTAAACCATTAATTGAGAATGCTTACATTAAACCAGAGCCCCTGGCCTATCCTCAACAAAGAATTACCTACAAACACTATGGTAAAACGGTTGAGAATTTAATTGAAAAAGCCATGCGTGAAGAAAATGCCGAAATTAAAAAGGCAATGGTTCAAAGTATCGCAAATTTTATGAAAATGGCTTATGTTACCTGGAATAAAGATAATGTGAGTGATGATACCATTATTAAGGACTTAAAGTACCTTTCTGGCGGATTGTTATCACTTGATGAAGGTGTTAACCTGGCCAAGGTGGAATTTAGAGCGCAAAACCCTCGCCAAAGTAATAACAACAACAATAACCGGGGCAGAAGCAACAATAATAACAACAACGGAAAAAACCGTCAAAATAACAACAATAATAACCGTCAACGCAACAACAACAACAATAAACCTAAATATTAATAACCATGCGTCATTCTGAACTTGATTCAGAATCTCTGGAATAGATGCTGATCCCGAAGTTTCGGGACAGCATGACGACCGGGTTAGCAAAAGAAAAATATATGAACGCATTTGAAATAACAGGCGGAATTAAATTAAAAGGCGAAATTACCCCTCAGGGAGCCAAAAACGAGGCTTTACAGATTTTATCGGCTGTATTGCTTACTGAAAAGAAAGTAACCATCAGTAATATTCCCGACATTAAGGATGTTAACAAACTGATTGAATTGCTTGGCGATTTAGGTGTTACCATTGAGCGCATCAATAAAGACACTTATACCTTTGAAGCTAAAAATATTGATTTGAATTTCTTTGAATCTGATACTTTTAAAGCTAAAGGTGGTGGTTTACGTGGTTCGATTATGATTGTTGGGCCATTGTTGGCACGTTTTGGTAAAGCAGCAATCCCAAAACCAGGTGGTGATAAAATCGGTCGTAGAAGACTAGACACACACTTTATAGGTTTCGAAAAATTAGGTGCAAAATTCGTTTACGACAGCAAAAAAGCTTTCTTTAATGTAGATGCAACCAATTTACAGGGCGCTTATATTTTGTTGGATGAAGCATCGGTAACTGGAACGGCAAACATTGTAATGGCGGCTGTTTTAGCAAAAGGCACTACAACTATATACAATGCTGCCTGCGAACCCTATTTACAGCAACTCTGCAAAATGCTTAACCGCATGGGGGCAAAAATATCGGGCATTGGCTCTAACTTGTTAACCATTGAAGGTGTTAGCGTTTTAGGTGGGACTGAGCACAGAATGTTGCCGGATATGATCGAAATTGGCTCTTTTATTGGTATGGCTGCAATGACAGAGTCGGAAATTACCATTAAAGATGTTTGTTATGATGAACTGGGTGTAATACCGGAGGTTTTCAGAAAACTGGGCATTAAATTAGAGCGCCGCGGCGATGATATTTATGTCCCTTCTCAAAAACATTACGAAATCGATACTTTTATAGATGGTTCAATTTTAACCATTGCGGATTCTCCTTGGCCAGGTTTTACACCTGATTTATTGAGCATTGTGCTGGTTGTGGCTACACAGGCAAAAGGAAACGTTTTAATCCACCAAAAAATGTTCGAAAGCCGTTTATTCTTCGTGGATAAATTGATCGATATGGGTGCTCAAATCATCTTATGCGACCCACACCGCGCAACCGTTAATGGTATTGATAAAAAATATAAACTTCGTGGAATCAGCATGACTTCTCCTGACATTAGAGCTGGAGTTTCATTGTTAATTGCAGCTTTATCTGCTGAAGGCAAATCGACCATTTACAACATCGAACAGATTGAACGTGGCTATCAGGATATCGACACTCGTTTACGTGCCTTAGGTGCGCAGATTAAACGTGTAAATGCTGATGCACCGAGTCATTAAGGTAGAAGCAGAAAGACTAAAGCTTAAAGCGAAAATAGCATAAATAAAAAACGCTCGAGTAAAATTTTACTCGGGCGTTTTTTATTTGGTCACTTTTAAGGGGAATCGTCATACTGAATTTATTTCAGCATCTATCTTGTCTTAAGACCCTGAAATAAATTCAGGGTGACGACCTCGGAATACTCCATCTTAGCTCCTACCCTGATATCGCATTAATAATATCATACTGGGTAATGATCTCGATCTTACCTGATTCATCTTCTACCAATACGGCTGAGTTTTCTTTATTGATCAATGAAGAAATTTTATCAATTGAGGTGTTTAAATCAACAAAAGGGAAAGTAGCCGTCATAATTTCTGAAATCGGCGCAGATTTTAAACCTGGATTTTCAAGTAATGCACTTAAAATATCACTCTCTGCAATTTTACCTACAATCATTCCTTGTTGCGTTACCGGAATTTGAGAGATATTCATCGATTTAATGGTATTGATGGCCTCAAGCAC
>NZ_JBFTQI010000250.1:0-7313 GCF_056398925.1 Pedobacter sp. 01T416_2 | reverse complement strand
AATCAGCAATGCGAAGGTTGCAAATAAAATCCATAATCCTTTTTTTACCATACAACGTTCTATTGCTTCATACTAAGCTAGTTAATTTTCAAGAACTAAATCAATTCCTTTTGCAGCATAAATGCTTTGGCATTCGCAAAGCTCAGGAACAATTCGTCAGCTATTTTTAGTTTTTGATGCGCCCTTACATTGCTCTGAATGGCGTAACAGGTTATGCCCGCAGCCAGAGCAGATTTAACCCCATTTAAAGTATCTTCAAAAACAAGGCACTCATCTTTTTCAAAACCCAATCGCGCTACACAAAGATTGTAACTTTCGGGATCAGGCTTAGATTTATTTACATCTGTTCTGGTAATAAATAAACTGAAATACCTGGCCAAACCATTACGCTCAAAAACGGCTTCAACATCAATTTTCGGACTAGCTGTAACTACAGCCAGCGTAAGCCCTTTTTCATAAGCAAACTTGATAAACTCTAATGCAAAGGGCATTAACTGAATATCAGTTGTTCTAAAACCATCAAAAGTTATCTTCTCTCTTCTGTTGATGAAGCCTTCTAACTCTTCTTCAATTTTATACCTGTCTATTATAGTCTTTGCATTTTTGGGCAAGGGGATTCCAGCGTAATTTGTCAACCAATCCTTAAAATCCAGTGTAACTTCGTATTCACACAAAAACTTATTCCAACAATCGAAATGAAACTTCTCAGAATCAATTAATGTACCATCTAAATCAAACAGTAATGCTTTTATTTTACTCATTATAAATTTTTAACAGGAATGATGATTATGGAATAATCTCAAATAAGAAAAATTGTTGTACCTGAGATTTACCGAAATTATTATCAACACAAAAAATTAATGAGAGATGCCCATTTGGCAATTTTGGTCCAAATGTTACCCCTTCAAAATTATCGATATGTCGGTTCAAGGAATCAAAGTCGAAAATCAATTTCTTGTTTAAGAGCTTTGGAGGGTTTTGCACAAAAGAGCTATTATTGATTTCATTTTCAGCACTCTGTAAATCAACCAGGTAAAGTTTTAAAAAGGTATGATCATCGTGGCCCTTTGCCCAGGCTCTTTCCATTACCAAAAGCGTATGATTATTAATAGCTAGTATTTCAGAAATTCCATTTACATTCCAATCGTTTTCAACGGTAGGTTTAACTGGCATTGCACCCAGATTATAAGCATATTGGGCAATATTCTTTTTAGTAGCTACATCAAATTTTAAAATCCGCGTTAAGGCTTTGTCATATTCAAAAGCAGCCTGAGGTCCATCCTGATAAAGTGGTTCTTCCAAACTGGCGTATAATGTTTTGTACTGATCAGCATAAGTTAAACCTTCAAATAAAGCATTTTTGCGTGGCCCGCTTTCGGTTTTTGTAAACTGAAAGCCCTTAGGCATTGGAATAGTATCCAGAAACTTTCCATATGTAGAAATAAAGGTTAAGCCGGGCTGAACTATCGTCGTATCACCGTCCTTAAACAACCTTTCTCCCTCACTGCTCCAAATCCATTGTTTGGTTAAGGGGTTATAACGAACCGATTCGCTATCAGGTTTTACAGTTTTATCAGTTCCGTATTTTGGGTATGGTTTTCCGTTTTCCTGTAAGATATAAGTAACACCAGTTACCCGAACAGTATCGATCTTATTTTCTTTGATATCAATCTGTGCAGTATAAATCCTCGCCGGACTACGTTGTGATGGATCATCACTGATCATATAATACTGGTTTTGCTTTACATCGTAATCAATCCCAGACAAACCACCAACAACCGTATTTTGGAAAATTGGATTTAAGGGCATAATGTATTCATCCAGAAACTTTACAGACGAAATACTGGTTTCATTTTGCTTAACCGCAGCATACTTAGTTATAGAACAAGATGAGAGCACAATAGCAAGAACTGAATAAACAAAGAAGAGCTGCGATACAGGTTTCAAATCGAAATGTTTAGGCTGTAAAAATATAGAATTTTGGCGGCTCGAGATACGTCACCCTGAATTTATTTCAGGGTCTTCTCGTAAGCAATTTGCTCCAATCGGAAATTCAGTGGTGTTGGATATTCCGATCTGACACAAAGTGAATACAGATACTGAAACAAGTTCAGTATGACGTACAGCGAGAAATTAAACAAAAACAGTTGGATGTTACCATCCAACTGCACATTTACTGGAATTATAAGTGGTGTCAAATGTTACCATCTGACACTGATAAAACTAAGATTAAAACAACTTACCAATTACACGGTAAGTAATATTTGTTCCATCTACTATTTCTTCATAATAAACATCATCAGGCGAAACAAAATACTTTTCGTTTTTAATGGTTACCTCTCTGCATCCCTCTGGCAATTGACTAATTATATCGCCTATATTATGCGTATCAACCGGGCCATCAGTCGTGTTTAAAATACCGTCTTTCCCAGCAACCACATATACGGTTTTACCATCAGCACTTTCTTTTTGGGTATAATAAACGCCTTTGTATTCGTAATAATCAACCCCATTAATGGTAACCAGATTAGCATCCGATGGTAAATTCGGAACCTCAGCACCAACTGGTGGGGTTACCACTTCGTATTGACTATTGTTTTGTTGATAAAACAATCCGCCTGAATAATAGAACTGGTTAGCGCCATAATAAAACGGATAATAGCCATAAGGTAATACGCCAATCCTGAAACCTAAAAAGGGCCTGTAAAAATTATAATAGCTATAATATGGTCTGTAATAAGGCCTTCCATAACCTGGGCGATAACCGTAACCAGGCCTACCATATCCTGAACCTGGGCGATAACCTGGTCTGTTATAACTGTAATTAGGTCTTGGTGGGCGACCGCCATTGCTTGGTGCATAACTACCTCTACTTGGCGCATGCATAGATGGTTGTCTGGAAATAGAACCACCGCCTCTTGATGGGCTTATCGAACCAGATCTACCGCCCCCGGAAGAACCTCCACTCCTACTTGGCCGCTGTGCAGAAACGCTTTCAATACTTAAGGTTGCAATCATCGCTGCTGCAGCGAAAACAACCAATCCTTTATTTAATAACCTATTCATTATTTTGTGTTTATGTCGATTATGTATATGACGGTGAAAACTCCTAAAAGATTATCCCTTAACACTATTTAACTAAATTTTGATAAAGTGATGACGAAGGGAGGGTTTTAATGGCAAAATATATCAAAATCCTTCCATCTTACATGATTCCATCTTTGCTAACAAACCTTTTACGGGCTATTTTTTCTAATCAACCACGAATCACCTATATTTAAATTTTATTCCTAAAAACTAGCTTAAATGAACCTTACCAGAATTTTCAGTCTTTTATTTTGTCTGTTTATTTCTAATGAATTAATAGCCCAGCAAACCGATTCGGCATATGTTAGAGAAAACTACACTAAAATAGAACGCCAGATCCCCATGCGCGATGGGGTTAAACTCTTCACTTCCATTTATATACCCAAAAATCAAACCAAAAAATATCCATTTTTAATTAACCGAACACCCTATACCGTTGCACCTTATGGCGAAGATAAATATAAGCTGAGTTTGGGGAATTTTCCGGCTATGATGCGTGAGGGATTTATTTTTGTATATCAAGATGTGAGGGGCCGATGGATGAGTGAGGGCACTTTTGCCGATATCCGTCCTCAACTGGTTGGAAAAAAATCTAAAACAGCTATTGATGAAAGTACGGATACTTACGACACCATCGACTGGTTGGTTAAAAACGTGAAAGGCAACAATGGAAATGCGGGTATTTATGGCATTTCCTACCCTGGTTTTTATTCTACCACTTCTTTGCCAAATGCACACCCCGCGCTAAAAGCCGTTTCGCCTCAGGCGCCAGTTACCGATTGGTTTATGGGTGATGATTTCCACCACCGTGGTACATTATTTCTGATGGATGCTTTCAGTTTTATGGGCAATTTTGGTGTGCCGAGACCTAAACCGATTACACCAGATAAAGGACCTAAAGGTTTTCAGTTCCCCATTCAAGACAATTATCGCTTTTACTTAGAAGCCGGATCTGTTAAAAACCTAAAAGACAGATACTTTGCAGATAGTATTAAATTCTGGAACGATTTATTTAAACATCCAAACTTAGATACCTTCTGGAAAGCGCGTTTAATTACGCCACATTTAACCAATGTAAGGCCTGCGGTGATGGTAGTGGGTGGCTTTTTCGATGCTGAAGATGCCTATGGAACTTTTGACACTTACAAAGCAATTGAGAAACAGAATCCTGGCGCCAATAATATCCTGGTTGCGGGACCTTGGTTCCATGGCGGCTGGGTACGTAGTGATGGTTCTTATTTCGGCGATATCTCTTTCGGCAAAACCACCAGTATCGATTACCAGGAGCAGTATGAACTGCCTTTCTTTAAACATTATTTAAAAGGTGAAGGCGATTTTAATGCAGCAGAAGCGAATATTTTTGTAACGGGAACTAACGAATGGAAAAAGTTCAAAACATGGCCACCACAAGAAGTAGAAAACAAAAACCTGTATTTACAACCCAATGGAAAGCTCAGTTTCGAAAAAGTGGGCAGAACCGATAGCTGGGATGAATATGTGAGCGATCCGAATAACCCTGTGCCTTACCAGGATGGCATTCAGGCCAAACGTACCCGCGAGTACATGATCGATGATCAGCGTTTTGCTGCCCGCCGTCCGGATGTAAAAACTTACCAAAGCGACGCTTTAACAGAAGATATTACTTTAACAGGTCCTGTTTTGGCCAACTTGGTGGTTTCGACTACCGGAACAGATGCCGATTATGTAGTTAAACTGATTGATGTTTATCCTGAAGATGCACCAAATCCAGAACCTAACCCTAAAAACCTGATTATGGGTGGTTACGAAATGCTGGTTCGGGGAGAAATTATGCGTGGAAAATACCGCAACAGTTTCGAAAAACCTGAGCCATTTGTTCCTGGTGCCATCACAAAAGTAAATTACCCTTTGCCCGATGTGGCGCATACCTTTAAAAAAGGCCATAAAATTATGATCCAGATTCAAAACTCATGGTTCCCTTTAGCTGATCGCAATCCGCAGAAATTTATGGATATCTATCAGGCAGAACCACAGGATTTTCAAAAAGCTACACACAAAATTTATCACGACGTGCACAACAGCTCGTTTATTACAGTTTCGGTGTTAAAGTAAAATATTGGGCTCTAAATAATGCGGTTCGTCATTCCCAACTTGATTGGGAATCTTAAGCATTACGATTCCCGCCTGCGCGGGAATGACGCCTGAGTTTAAAATAAATGGCAAATAACTGCTGTCTTGGTTCGTGTCACCACAAACCAACCACATGAATAACTAACTTATTATAATAAAATGAAATACTTAAAACTAATAATTATCCTGCTTTCGGCATCCACTGCTTTTGCGCAAAGTGATACAGGATATCCAAAAGCTAATTACACCAAAAAAGAAGTTTATATCCCAATGCGCGATGGAACTAAACTTTTTACCGCCATCTACACACCTAAAGATGCAGCCAAGGATAAAAAATATCCGATGATAATGCAACGTACCTGTTATAGCATTGCCCCATATGGCGAAGATAAATTTCCTGCAAAATTAGGCCCGTCAGAATTGATGATGAAAGAGGGCTATATCATGGTGTATCAGGATGTGCGCGGTCGCTGGAAAAGCGAAGGCACCTGGACCAATATGACCCCTGTTATCGATAACAAAAAAAGCAAAAAAGAGGTTGATGAAGGTTCTGATACTTACGATACCATTGATTGGCTGGTTAAAAACATAGCCAATAACAACGGCAAAGTTGGCCAATGGGGAATTTCTTATCCAGGCTTTTACACTGCTGCAGGAATTTTAAGCAATCATCCTGCTTTAAAAGCCTCATCGCCACAAGCGCCGATTTCAGATTTCTTTTTTGATGATTTCCACCACAACGGATCATTTTTGCAGAGTTATTTCATGACCTTTCCGGTATTTGGTGTGCAAAAAATCGATACTACCGCTAAAGCCTGGTATAATAACCAGTTAATCCTTCCAAAAACAAAAGATGGTTATCAGTTTGCGTTAGATTTAGGCCCTTTAAGCAATGCAGACAAATATTACAAGGATAATTTTTTCTGGCAAGAAACCGTTAACCACCCAAACTATGATGAGTTTTGGCAAAAACGTGGATTATTAAAACATTACAATACCATTAAACCTGCGGTGATGGTAGTTGGTGGATGGTACGATGCCGAAGATCTGTCTGGCCCGCTAAACATTTATAAAACCATCGAAAAGAAAAACCCTAATGCCTACAATACGATTGTAATGGGACCATTTGGGCATGGAAGATGGAGCCGCGAAACCGGTCATACCATGCATAGTAATGTGTATTTCGGAGATAGCATTGCTACCTTCTACCAGAAAGAAATTGAAGCTAAATTCTTTAATCACTTTTTAAAGGGCAATGGCGATAAAAACGCTGGCCTGCCTGAAGCCTATATGTTCGATACCGGTAAAAAACAATGGGAAACTTTTGCCAAATGGCCAACAGAAAAGGCGACTAAACAAAAATTATATCTGGGTGCTGATGGTAAGCTCAGCATGACTGCACCTGGTGCGGCCAGTTCAGTAAACTATATTAGCGATCCATTAAAGCCTGTTCCATATACCGAAGATTTAACCACTACATTGGGCTTTACACCACATAATTACATGAGTGAAGACCAACGTTTTGCAGGCAGAAGACCAGATGTATTGGTCTATCAAACCGATATATTGGATACCGACATTACCTTAGGAGGCGAAATTATGTCGCACCTTAAAATTGCAACCACGGGTACCGATGCAGATTTTATTGTAAAGCTGATCGATGTTTATCCTGCCGATGAGCCGAACAACTCTTACATGCCAAACAAGAATATCATTTTGAGCAATTACTGGCAAATGGTGCGTTCGGAAGTTATGCCTGCACGCTTCCGCAATAGTTTCGAAAAACCCGAGGCCTTGGTAGCCAACCAGAAAACGGATGTGAACTTTCAGCTACAGGATGTATTACACACCTTTAAAAAAGGACACCGGATTATGATCCAGGTGCAGAGTACAGCATTCCCTTTATTTGCACGTAATCCACAAAAATTCGTAGAAAACCCATATAAAGCAACAGAAGCCGATTATATTAAAGCTACGCAAACTGTATTTAACGATAGTTTTATCGAAGTTGATGTGATAAAATAAGCCTGAGCTTGTCGAAGGACCCGCTTAAATACCCTCTAAGGTGTTTCGACAGGCTCAACATGACAGCATCTGAGGTGAAATCGCCTTTATGA
>NZ_JBFTQI010000249.1:0-7365 GCF_056398925.1 Pedobacter sp. 01T416_2 | reverse complement strand
CAATTAAACATTACAACTTAAATTTTATAAGTTTGGATTATGGCGAAAAGTAAATTTGAGCAATCTTTAGCGGATGGGGCTCACCAAAAGCTTCAAAGTTTAATAGGTGCCTGGAATGGGATAACCAAAACCTGGTTTGAAAAAGATGTGCTGGCAGATGAATCTCCAGCTGAAGCAAAAATCACTTCAATTTTGGGTAACCGTTTTATTTCTATTGATTACCAGGGAAGTTTGGAAGGAAAAGCTTTTGAAGGCAAAATGATTGTCGGTTTCGATATTCCTTACCAAAGATTTACGACAAGTTGGCTTGATAGTTTCCACATGGGTACGCAGATTATGCTCTCGAGCGGCGAGGCTATAACAAACGGTTTTTCTGTTTTTGGCGAATATGGCAGTCCGGAATATGGTGAACAGCTTTGGGGCTGGAGAACAACGCTTGAAATAATTAACGAGAACGAAATCGTATTAACGGCCTACAATGTTTCGCCAGAAGGGGAAGAAGCAAAAGCTACCGAAACGGTTTATAGAAGAAAATAACTTAGAAGGGTCGTCATTCCCAACTTGATTGGGAATCTTAATGCCCGATGTAAATGTATTAAGATTCCCGCATACGCGGGAATGACGTACCAAAAAAACTAAAATAAGCTAGGCGAAGCCTGATTGGCCATTACCGGGATTTTTAAATCAGTTCCAACAGCTTTATTCAGTTTCTCTGTAAAATAGGCGGAAAATAACGGAGAGGAAAGTTCTACATTCTGGTGAACAAAGAAATATAAGTTTTGCAAGCCCTGTTCTTTCCAGCTTACAATTCTTTCAATCCAATCGTCTAAGCGTTTTTTATCTATGTCATCATCGTTTGCGCCAACAAAACGCACAAAGGCAGTGGGCGAAGTTAAACGCATATGCAGCATATCTCTTCTGCCTGCAGTATCAACGATAATATTGGCTACACCATTTTCCTGAAATAATTGTGCAAATTCGTTGGCAATGGGCAGATTTGAAAACCATTCTTCATTTCTCACTTCAACACCCAAAGGAATTACTTTTGGGAATTCGTTGATTACGATTTTTAACCTTTCGAAATCTTTAGGTTTAAAGTTATCGTGCAATTGAAGAAAAGCCATTCCTAATTTATCTTCGAAATTACTGATCGCATCGCAATACTGTTCTACAGGTTCTTTAACGTTAATCAATCTTTTAAAGTGACTGATGGTATTGGTTAGTTTTGGAAAAAACTTAAAATCTGCAGGTGTTTTTTGCGTCCAGGTGATTACTTGTTCGCGGCTTGGCATACCATAAAATGTGGCATTAAGCTCAATAGAATTAAATTGAGTAGAATAGTAAGTCAATTCATCCTTAGTCCCTTTTGGATAAAATCCCTTTAAATCGGCCTTATTCCATTTGGCGCAACCCACATAGGCCTGGAAAGATTGTTTAGGTTTATTTGCTGCTAAAATCCCTGCTGTTTCAGGAGCATCAGCAGGAAGGGTATAATCTATAATAGTTGGGTCGTCTACTTTACCGAATTGCATTGTAATATGGATTTGTTTTACCGCTAAGTTAATAAAGAAAATTGTAAAGGATTCTGTAAAAGCGATCGTCACCCTGAATTTATTTCAGGGCCTATCCTACATGAAAGATGGCTGATCCCGAATATTCGGGGCAGTATGACGATGCAATTAGTAAGCCTAAAATAACCTTCCTCTAAGAGGTTAAAAACGTAAAAAGCGCCAAGTATAAACTTAGCGCTCTTTGCGAAAAACTTTGTGTTCTTTGCGGTTAAACTTAGTAACCTAGAATCTTCAATACCTGCTTGCTATTTTGTTCTTCTCCAAAAACTTCGAAATTGAAACTTTCATCACGGTTTCTGCGGATCAAAACATGTTTCGGGCTTGGCAATAAACAGTGGTGAATACCACCATAACCGCTCAATACTTCCTGATAAGCACCAGTATGGAAGAAACCTAAGTACTGTACCTTACGCGTTTTAGGCATAAATACACTGTTCATGTGCGCTTCCTGGTTATAATAATCCTGCCCATCGCAGGTAATACCGCCTAAGTTAACCCGCTCATATTCAGCGTCCCAATTGTTAATCGGCAATAAAATGTATTTTTGATTCAATGCCCAAACATCAGGTAAATTGGTAATAAAAGAACCATCCAACATTAACCAACGCTCACGATCATTCTGTTGTTTACGGCCCAATACTTTATATAAAATACCAGAAGCCTCTGCAACCGTATATTTGCCAAATTCGGTAATAATATCTGGTTCCATTACGTCGTGGATCGCGCAGATTTCTTTAATCCTTTTTACGATTTCGTTTACCATGTATTCGTAATCGAAATCGAATACCAACGAATCTTTAAATGGCATACCACCACCAATATCCAGGGTATCTAAATCAGGATTGATCTTTTTAAACTTGCAATAAAGCGTTACGTATTTCTCTAACTCGTTCCAATAATATGGCGAATCGGTAATACCAGAGTTAATAAAAAAGTGTAATAATTTAACCCTGAAATTAGGGTTGTGAACTATTTTATTGTTGTAGAAATCAATAATATCTTCCATACGCACACCTAAACGCGAAGTGTAGAACTGCGAATCCGGCTGCTCCTCAGCAGCGATACGGATACCTAAGTTACAAGGGGTATCAATATCAACCTCATCATCAAAAAGATTAAACTCTTCTTTGTTATCTAAAACAGGGATAATATTGGTATAACCATCATGCAACATATCAATGATATATTGTTTGTACTGGTAGGTTTTAAAGCCGTTACAGATAATGGTGGTATCTTTCGTTAACACGCCTTTTTTCTCCAGCGCATCAACCATCGGCATATCAAAAGCTGAAGAAGTTTCCAAGTGGATGTTGTTTTTTAAAGCTTCTTCTACAATATGCTTAAAATGCGAGCTTTTTGTACAGTAGCAATATTTATAATCGCCACGATAATYGTTCTTTAAAATAGCGGTTTGGAAAAGAATCTTCGCCTGCTGAATCTTCTTGCTCACCATTGGTAAGTACGTGAAACGTAGGGGAGTACCGTAAGTTTCGATCATTTCCATCAGGTTTAAATCCTGAAAATATAATTCATCATCTATAACATCGAAACCCTCTTGAGGGAAACCAACACTTAGATCAAGAAATTCTGAGTAACTCTGCATTTACTTTTAAATAATTTTTGCAAAAATGTAATTTTAAATCGAGAATTAAACGGTATTGAAAATATTTTTACTGTAAGGAAACGCTTAGCCAGATTACTATCTGGTCTTAGCGTCTCGCTAAGACTTTCCGATAAATTGTTTAAAAGACGAAATAAGATTAATGTTTAACTCATAATTTGAAAAGCAGGTTCCTGTTATTATAGGTTGGGGTTGGTCCTGCTCTCCACTTTACTCGTTGCACTCGTGTTCGTTCCGATCAGGTTTAGTTGGCAAGGAAAGTGCTTCTATTTAGGGTTTGAAAGCGAGTTGGCTAATCAATCATCAAATAACGTGTTATCCTTTGCGGAGGTATTTGGTTAAAATTACAATAGTTTGTCCTTCAACCTTGCCTTCAATTTGTTCGATATTATCATGAACTAATCGGATATTTTTAACTACAGTGCCCAATTTAGCGCTCAAGGTTGAGCCTTTAACATCTAAAGTTTTAACCAAAACCACAGTATCACCTTCAAATAAGCGCGTGCCATTGCTGTCCTGATGAAATTCTACTGTTCCATCTTGCTCGTGGTCGCCGGTTTTTTTAGCCCAATCCAAAGTTTCATCTTCAAGGTATAAAATATCCAGACTATCTGCTGCCCAGCCTTCATTTCTTAATCTGCTCAACATTCTCCAGGCAACAACCTGTACCGGGGCAAATTCCGACCACATGGTTTCCGTTAATATTTTCCAATGGTTTGGTGCAAGCTGTTCCGTTTTTTCAATCTGATCTAAGCAGGTTTTACAAACAAAAATACTGTTATCGCTATTGGCATTGCTGGTTGGCGGCACTTCGTATACCGATAAATTGGTTTCAGCGGTGCATAATTCGCATTTATTGCCCGAACGGGTCTGTAATTCTTGTGCTAAAGACATCTTGATAGTGGATTTTTGGCGAAAGTAATAAAACTAATCGGAATCTAGCGGATCGTCATTTCGAACCCAGTGTTCCAAAGGAACTCCTTTGGAGGAGAAATCTTTTAAATTTTGGTTTGATAGAAGAATGTATGAATGTTTGTTGATCATTTGGAAAGCAGGTTCCTGTTTTTATAGGTTTGGGTTAGTCCTGCTCTCCACTTTACTCGTTGCACTCGTGTCCGTTCCGATCAGGTTTATGTAGCTAGGGGTGTGCTGCTATTGAAGATTGAATAGCGAGGCATCTATCCGATGGGTTTTCCGTGTTTCTGTGGTAAAAAAAGTGGTTCGTGGAGACACGAACCACGGCAAGGATAGATAACCACATGGTTGGCGGCTTACCCGAACAATAGTTTTATCAACCTTTTATAATTCCTTTGTTTTGCTCCACATCCTTTTTAAACTTTTCTGTCCATTCTTTTAAGCTCAAAGCTGTTTCCTCTTTATCGTCATCATATACGATCCAGGCATCTGCATCTGTAGAAAGCTTAATCAATGTGGAAATATCAGCTTCGGTAATGTAGGACTGTCCATATTTCCTTTCACCATTTATTACTGCATTCCATAGGGCATATTCTAAATTCTGCATCCAACCAGCAGAATAACAATATTCTGAAATTTCACTCATTAATGTTGCTAAATGCAATTCTTTTTCTGTTAAATCTGATTCCATTAAAATAGATATGCAATCTGTTATTCTTTAACCGGCAAATGTATCTCAGCCAGCATGCATCTTGCACTACCGCCGCCATTTTTTTCGATCATGTAAAGCGGTGCATAAATGATTCTGCTGTATTGTTCTAATGCAGCAATCTGTTCAGCAGTTAAGGATAAAAAAGCCTGTTCCGACATCACCAATAAACTTTCGTCATCTGCATTGGTAACCTGTAACATATTGCCTGCAAATTTATTCATCTGCTCCAGACTGATTTCGATGATTTCTTTTCCACTACCTTTTAAACTGATGGTTACATTTAATTTCTCTTCAGGATCTCTAATCGAATCCAGGCAGATTACAACAAAACGATCGCCGATGCACATCATTACGTTGGTATGGTAAATCGGGAAATTCGATCCGTCTACCGCTTGAAAGGCCACTGGTTCATATCCGGTGAGCATGCAAAAGTTGTTCAGCACTTCTTCATCGGTGCGCACACTTAAGCAGGCATAAGCAATTTTGTTGGTACGGTCTAATACCATGCTCCCAGTGCCTTCTAAAAATGCATGTTGTTGTTCGTAAAAGCTTAAATCGCTGACGTGGTTAACTTCGAAATTTTCTTTCAAGCCATCCAGAATTTCTTTTCTGCGCTCTAACCGGCGATTTTCAGAAAACATCGGATAAAGATATACTGAGCCATCATCGTGAAAAGAGACCCAATTGTTCGGGAAAATAGAATCAGGTGTTTCGGGTTGCAAAGTATCGTCTACAACCGTTACATCAACATTGTTTTTTCTTAATAAATCAACAAAGGCATCAAACTCTTTTAAAGCTTCTGTTTGCACGTTGGTTTCGGTAGATGCAATTTGAAACTTGTTATTTCCGGCTGTTTGCTCATTGAACTTAAAATCAACAGGGCGGATCATTAAAATGTGATTGGTTGTCTGCATTTTCTTTTTCTTATGCGTCATCCTGTCTCGATTTTTCGGGATCAGGATCTTAATGAGTAGATCCTGAAATAAATTCAGGATGACGGGTCGTTAATTACAAATTGTCTCTTAAAATTGGTAAACTCATACAATGGAAACCACCACGTGCACGTGATAATTCTGCCGATGGCATTAAAATCAAAGTATCGGTTATGGTTTCTGCATTTACTTTACCATTTTCTAAATCCTGGATCAAATCTTTCACATCCACCACATTAAAACCGGCAGCTTTAAAGGCTTCAACGGTTTTATCGTTTCTATCGTAGCCTAAAACAACGCCTTCTTTAATTGCTAAAAGGTTACAAGAGTCAGTCCATTGCTCCCGCGAATCGTAAGGGAACTGATTATTTCCGCTGTAGATGATTTTGGTTGGTTCAGTGCTTTTTAAATCGTTCTGACTAATGTCATTTAATAAAGCTTCTACATGTTCGAAATGTTTCGGTTCTTGTGGATTCGCTTTTGTAAACTGAATAGCAGTGGTAGCCTCCAATTTTTCGGGTTCTTTTAAAAAGTTGATCGGCTCGTAAGGATTATATTTCGGCGAATGGGCAATCGAATTCAAAATTACCCAGGTATTGCGTTTAACCTGTGTAAAAACAGTGTCCAGGTGCATATAATCGCGTTTGCTTGGTATTTTTACAACCGTAACTTTCTCTACCACATCCTGATCGAACAATAGTTTAATCGCTTCGTTGGCACCATGTTCAGAGGTTCTTTCGCTACAACCGATCAATACGTGGTTTGGACTTACCATCATCACGTCTCCACCTTCTAAAGTGGTACTGAAAGCCGGTTCATCGCCGGGGCGTAAAAAGTGCATGGTCACATCCGGAATTTCGAGGATATTATTGCGGTAGCCCTCAAACAAAGGATGATTGAAGAAAATATAACGCATTAAAAGTGTTTCGCGCACACGGGCTTTTTTCGCCGGTTTGTTTAACAGGATATGGTTGTTAATCGTTGTACCCACATCCCTGGTGAAAATTAAATTGGGGATGGGTGCAAAAATCATCGTATCGTTGGCCAATGTTCCGGRGATAAAAATCTCTGCCAACTGCTTTGGATTGGTATCCGTTAATTCTAACTGAACCTTATAAGTACAACCTTCAATCGCACAAACAGCAGCAACCAGTTTTTTACGGATGGATTCGTTCTCCAGCATTTCGCTTAACAGGTTCTGAATCTCGATTACCGATTGAGAATTGTGAAAATCGGGGTGGTTGGGTTTGTAAAAATTACGGTTGGATGCTTCCGAATCTATTTCTGCCAGTTTTCCTTTAATCTTATCAGGATCAAGGAAATACATCAATAGTTTAATATAATAATCGTATTCGCCTTTACGGATGGTATCTAAATGTACAATATCTTCGAAAAGCCAATCTTGTGCCTTAGAGGGTACTACTTTGCCTAATCCACTATCAGGACTATGTATTAATAATTTACGCAATCTGCCGATTTCGGTGTTTACGCTCACTTTAAAATTGGGGTTCTGCTCGCTCATAAAAAAGTTAGTTATTGCAAATCTATTAGAAAAATTCAGATATGAGAATTGAGATGATAGATTTGAGATAGACCAATACGGAGATACGGAGA
>NZ_JBFTQI010000248.1:0-7372 GCF_056398925.1 Pedobacter sp. 01T416_2 | reverse complement strand
GGTACATACCGCGATCATTTTCATCTCCGGTCCAGAGCGTATTATCATTAAACTGAATATGTTCGTGATTTACATTGCCGAAAATCATACCACCAATGCGACCATTACCAATGGGGTAGGCTTCTGTCATCCAGTTCTTTGCAGGTTTATCGTCCCAAAGCAATAAAGATGGTTTTTCTTTCTGTTGAGCGAAAACAGGCGTGAAAAAGCTAAAGGCTGAAAATGAGATTAGCGTGCAGAGAATAGCTTGCTTGCAATTAAAAAACATGTTGGTTATTTGATTAGTGTGTAATCAAATATATAGATAATCAAACGATTGCGCTGCCCGCTAAGTAGATGAATATATATCGATTATTGGCATACTATTCAATTATTTAAGCATGCGATAATTTGCACTAGCGAAATTTTAGTTGGTAACTATTATGATATTTTAGAATGGATTTTAATAGATTTTCTATATTTGATACGACACACTAAAACGTTTTATGTAAAATGAAATCGCTAACCAAATTGCTAACCTTAATCTTGGTTTTGAGCCTTACGCGCATATATACCGCTCAAAGTCAATCCAAAACAGCTTTTACCAAGTATGTAAATACTTTTATCGGCACAGCGCCCTTAACCGATTCTAAAATTTTAGGTTATGAGTTGCCACAGGGTTGGCGATCGTGGGCGGGTTTAACTTTTCCAGGTAGCTCATTACCCAATGCTATGGTGCAGTTAAGTCCGATTACCGAATTTGGATCTGGTGCAGGTTACGAATATGAAGATGATACTATTTATGGCTTTGCGCACACCAATAAAGGGCACTGGAACCTGTGCAACATTCCAATTCTACCACTATCTAATGCTAACGGTAAATTCGGATCGAAATTTTCGCACAAAAATGAAAGTTCGGCACCAGGTTTTTACCAGGTTTATCTCAATGATTATAAGATAAATGTAAAGCTTACTTCAACTTTGAGGTGTGGATTTCATCAATATGACTATAAGAATACCACTAACAGACAGATTCTTTTCGACATGGGAAAGGCCAATAGCAGGGTTTCTACATGGAATATCGAGCAAGTTAGTACTTCTGCTATACAGGGATTCCAAGGTGGAGAAAATGTATATTTCTATGCAACGGTAAATGCCAAGATCGAAAAACTTGATCAGACTGATGTAGGTAAACGCTCAGGCTATGCGATTATGCACCTGGCTGATGGCGGTTCAGCGCCTGTGGAACTTAAAATCGGCTTATCGTTTGTAAGTACGGCTAATGCCAAAGAAAACCTGGAACGAGAGATTGGCAACAAGACTTTTCAGGAGACTCGCAATGAAGCGACTGCAAAATGGGAAACGCTTTTATCTACCATACAGGTAAAGGGTGGTACCGAAAAGCAGAAGCAAATGTTATATTCTTGTTTGTACCGGTCTTTTTTATGGCCGGCTTTGCGGAGTGATGTAAACGGCGAATTTAAGGATGCTAAGCACAACGTTGTAAAGGGTAATTTCAACTATTATACCGAACCTTCCCTTTGGGATACTTATCGCAATAAGGATGTACTGCTGGGTTTAATTACGCCTAAGGTTACCCTGGATGTAATTAAATCGATGAAAGAGGTTGGCGATAAAACAGGTTTCATCCCAACGTTTTTTCATGGCGACCATGGCGCATCTTCTATTGCAGGCGCTTATTTGAGGGGAATAGATGATTTCGATATCAGGGGGACATATCAAATTTTATTACGTAATGCCAATGTAGATGGTGGCGCCCGTCCATTTGTGAAAGAATATATCGAGAAGGGTTATATCTCAGACCCTGATGTTAAAAATCCACATGTCGAAACCAAAGCCAAGGCGGGTGTTTCTAAAACACTGGAATACGCTTACGATGATTATTCGCTGGCCCAAATCGCTAAAAAACTGGGTGATAGCAGCAATTACCGCACCTTGATGGCGAGATCGAAAAACTATAAAAACATGTTTGATCCTGGTACGCGCTTTATGAGGGGCAGATTAGAGAATGGCGATTGGATCAAACCTTTTAATCCACAATACCCTTATTACGAATATATGTACAGGGAAGCCAACGCCTGGCAGGTTTCGTTTTATGCGCCTCATGATATGAAAGGTTTAATCAAACTATATGGTGGTGCAAAAGGGTTCGAATCTAAGCTAGATTCCCTGTTTACTGTGCCCTGGAACCCGAAATATATTGCAAGAAATGTAGAAACCATGATTGGTCAATACTGCCAGGGAAATCAGCCCGATCATGAAGCTCCTTTTGCTTATACATTTATCGGGAAGCCAGAAAAATCACAAAAAATTATTGATAAAATCTTAAATGAGCTATATGGTATAGGGAGCGATGGTTTGGCGCTTTCAGGGATGGATGATGCTGGTGAAATGTCGGCCTGGTATGTATTCAGTTCTTTAGGTTTGTATCCATTCTCCGCAACAGATGCCGAATATTTGGTTACGGCTCCACTTTTTGATGAGGTAAAATGGAAAACCAGTACAGGAAAATTGTTAACAATAACTAAACCTGGAAAGGGAAGGGGAATCACCAACATTAAAGTTAACGGGAAAGCAAATAACGGATATTTCATCTCCCACGATCTGTTTAAAAACGGCGGTAAGGTAGAAATTGGTACACGATAAGTTTATTTAAGCAACTATTTGTTTATTTGAAGAAAGAAAATATGGCTAGCAAAGCGTTCTCCTAAATAGGAAGCCGCTTTTTTGTTAAAACAAATTTCTAATACAAACAACCCTATCAATAAAAGCAGATTTGGTATCATAAAATTCTTAAATTAGAGCGTGTTAGAATTACTGAATGCTTAATCTGCTTTATTCAAGATTGTAAGAAAATAATAGCTTAATAGCGAGCCAATTATACAAAAGCAAGTTCTTGATTATCTTTTGATTGTAATCGATTCAGTGCTTCATTTATTCCTACTTCCTTGATCAAACCTTTTAATGAAATGTCTTCATCTATCAAACTCCAGCGGAGGCCAATACCATTACCTCTTATTTCAACTGTTTCTAACTCTTTCTTCTTGGCATTTTTTATTCTAGGGAAATGCTTTAATGCAACTTTAATTACCGCACTATTTGTCAAAAGCAAAACAATTAGGTTTAATTCTTTGCTAATGATAAATTGTTGAATGCGAATTCCTTTTTCAAAGATCAACTTATCAAACGGATCTGAAGACCTTTTATTTACAATACTGTCTGTATTTTTATTTTTATTTTTTGAAGTGTTCATTCCAGCTTTTAATTATTCCATCACATGTTCTTTTACTAATCCCATAATTTCTTCACGTTCACGAGGCTTGAAACCGTATACATATTGTTCTAAAATTGGATTCATCCAAATCTTGGCCTCTGCGTCACCTTTTTCTACATGTACGTGTATTGGCTCATTATTTTCATTACTGTAAAAAAAGAATCTGTATCCGAAGATTTCAAAGACTGTAGGCATATAACAAAAATATGGTTATTTTAGTTATTAACCAAGCAAGCTATTACATGGTAAGCTCTAGCTTACCGAAAAGGTTTGATGTAAAACGGTGTTTATTCAATTACAATAAATTTTAATATTTTAGTATAAAATATTGTCTGAAGCTCAGATTTGTTGATTCAAATATTTATTAATTTTAATTGCATGGCAAGATATACTGTAACACAAAGAAGCAGGTACCCTCTTGTTTTTATTGAGATAGCTGGCATCTCTATATTTTTGGCCTATTGGCTATGTAAACATTATGGTTGGGATTGGATTATGGGCATTGCCATTTTCTTGACTTGTATTGTCGCTATTGGAATGCTATTTTTTCGATTCAAAGTTTTCCGTTATATTTTTTCGATTGTTTTTTCATTGGCTTGGGGATTTTTGGCCTTTATATTCGCTTCTAGTGTAAGCAAATCTGACTTAAGTCATTGGATAGCGCTCATCTTTGTGTTCATTATAAGCCTTTTTATCCATCGTAGCTATTTCTATATCGAAACAGGCAGTGAAAGAATAGACTTTAGAGCTTAGTGATCCGTACGTATCGATCTTTTCCAAAGCTTCCCTGGTATTTGGTTTGAGGGGTTGATTAAATTTACTTACATTTACGAAGAGAATGGATGATGTCTTATTGTTTTTCTGCTGTTCTACATTATATCTGATTTTCTAAATTTAAGCCATCTGGTCATTCCATTACCTATAACATGATAATAAACGCAGACGAACCTCGATATTCAATTGCTGATCCTTACCCATGGTATAAATGGGTTCAACAGGAAAAACCTGTTTTTAGAACGTCCGAAGGTATGTGGATGATCACAGGCTATGAGGATGCAATGATGTTATTAAGTGATCCCCGCTGTTCGCATTGGGGGCAGGACAGCAGAACTTTTCAGTATTTGAGTCCGGTTGAAAAAGCCATTGCGCAAACATTACATGCGCTGGCACCCGGTAATACGCCTGCATTTCGCAAGCAGATCATGCACCAGCTTGCTGCCAGAACGCTCCAAGTCGATGAAGATGACATGAAGCGACAGGCAGATGAAATTTTCGATGCGCTTCGTTTTTCCTCCCGTATGGAATTCATGAGTGATTATGCCCATCCATTTACATTCGGAACGATTTGCCGGGTAATGGGGATGCCACAAGAAGAGGTGGATGCGTTTTCCCAAATAGTGAGTCGCTTGCAAGGGGGATACCTGAGTTTTATTGATGAAAAATCATGGATAAATGGTGGGGACGAACAAAAAAAAACATTCATCGACACGCTGCGAAGGCTGATCGGGTTGAAACGGCAAACACCTGGTAAGGATTTGTGCAGTGCTATCCTCACCGTTGTGCCAGCTGATGACCGGAATGATTCTTATATAATTTCACTGATGGTGTTACTTTTTTATGCCGGCCATCAGAATATGATGAATTTTATGGGAAATGCTTTGGTAGCATTACAAGACAGAACTGAAGACCAGTCAATGCTTCGCGAAAGCTTGCCGTTTGCGATAAATAGCGTGGATGAATTGATCCGTTATGATTCTCCGCTACAATCCGTTTTGCTAATTACTCAGGAACCGATACATCTTCACGGCACTACTATTCCTGCCGGTAGCCAATTGCTCATTAGCATAGGTGCGGCAAACAGGGATCCTGCAAAATTTGACAACCCGGATCAATTAATATTGACCAGAAGACCAAACCATCTTGGTTTTGGCGCGGGTGCTTTTAGGTGTATAGGCGCGAGACTTGCGCAAATTCAGGGCGGTATTGGCCTGCACCGTTTTTTTGCGCATGTGCGCACTTACGCTCCTGTTGCTGATCATATAAGCTGGAGTCATTTCAGCGTTCAAAGAGGGCCATCTTCTATTTTATTGGATATAAACTGGAATCATGAAAAATGAATTGGCCACTGCGGGTGGTTTTATTGAGAGGTACGATCACATGATCCTGTCTGAAACCATGAAAGCCATGTATGGCAATTCAGGTTTTTATAATGTAGGCGATTGGACCAACAATCATGCGACCCTGGAAGCTGCATGCGAGGCGCTCGTCATAAAACATCTTGATCAGGTAGCAATGCAGCAGGATCCCATTAGGATATTGGATGCGGGATGCGGACTGGGAACGGGTTCCAGTGTCATTGCCCGACGGTTCAGTAACGCGCACGTTGTTGGTATCAATATTTCTGAAAAGCAGATTTCGTTTGCACAGGAAGTTCATGCTGGTATTGATTTCCAGGTGATGGATGCTACACGAATGGAATTCCCGGACGAATATTTTGATTTAATCGTCAGTGTTGAAGCTGCATTTCATTTTGATACCCGAAAAGATTTTCTTGATTGCGCTTACAGAAAACTTCGTCCAGGCGGTCAACTTATTTTTTCGGACATGTTGTTGAACAATACCGATTGGGTTGGAAACTGGTCTGTGCCGGCTGCAAACCTGATTACTGATATAAATAATTATACGAAACTATGCATCGGCGCTGGCTTTCAGCTACTCCAATGCATCGATATCAAGCATTTTTCCATAAAGGGATTTTGCAATTATCTCCGTACTTCAATGCAGCTGACAGATCTCGCCGATGGGCTTGAAGACTCGGTTATTGCCTACCTGCTAACGAGTTTGAAGAAACAATAATCATAAAAAAAATGATGGTCGTTATGGGCACAATTAAACGACAAATTGTTTGATATTCCGACGATGCATTCATCAACCTGGATACCAGACTATTTAAGAATGTCTGGCTGCTTGGGTTAACTAAGCATAGCCCGTACATAATCGTTCAGGAAGATTGTTGGGATCCTGTTTGGTCTTAAAGCTTTCGAATGCGTTTACCCGGCCATTTTGTTGGTTTCTGCGCTTCGCGAGCTCCTTCAGAAAGCCAGCGTTGAATGGGGGCTTAATAAGACATTTTTGTGAAATGGCTATACGATGATAATGTTGAAACTTAGCGCAATACGCTCGCTTGATGAAAGATTCTGGCCTACTGAATGCGGTATTTTGCTGTTAAACAAAATAAGACGCCGATCCTTCGGTGCATACCTTACCGTATTGAAGTTTTCGGGTTTTGTACGGGCTGATGCCCATAAATTGTCCGATAGCTCTTCAAACGAAAGATCACCGCAGTTCGGGGCCGTCCTGATGTAATAAACACCACTGATGTAAGATCCGTCATGTGTGTGCATACGTTCATAATTTCCGGGGGAGGAAATACTGACCCATGAATCGGAGATGGCGTACTTGTTGCCCGGCCGGGTTTCCAGGATATCAAGATATTGGCTGATCTCATTAATCAGTCCATTGTGCAAAACACTAAATTCGCTGCGCGCAAAAATGTCTGGGACAGAACCGTATGTAGTGTACAGGTTGGACCTTGTAGACAATGGAAACTCCTGCCTTAGCGAATGAGCGGCTTCGACCAGTCGCTCATTCGCATCTTCACTGATGAGTTCATCCTTATAATAAAATGCTTTGGGAAAGAAATATTCTATAGGCATATACAAGTCAGTTAATTATTCGTGCATTAATGAAAAATAACGTTATGTCAGCTGTTAAATCTTCAAAGGCAATTTTCAATAAGGTGCTCAATATCTGATCCGGTTTGAAACCTGCAATCCTCCAATTGATCCGCTGAGTGCCGAGCTAAATACGACCTGGCCAAGACCAGCATCCCAGTTATTGCCAAATGCCAGGTTACTGATGGTATTGTTGGAAATTCCAATTGCCTCGCTCTTGATTATCCCGGTTCCAATTCCCTTGGCCAAAGCTCCCCATCCGGCTGCTACAGGCCCATTAACAGCCAACCCTGCAAGCGCTGCGCCTTTCTCGGTAACCCATGCTCCTGCCTTTACAGCTGTTGCCATTCCAGGCTGACCGAAA
>NZ_JBFTQI010000247.1:0-7427 GCF_056398925.1 Pedobacter sp. 01T416_2 | reverse complement strand
AGTCTGGGTTGTGTTGAATACATTTTAGGCTTGTTATTTAAAGGAGCGTTTAGGCTAAGGATTTGAATAATTTTTAAGTGTCGGTTTTGGGTTGATCATGTGAAGTTTCCTCATTGATCTCGTTAAGCTGTTCATTATAAAGCCGCTCTGATTCTGCCTTACAATGTTCATAATCATCTAATTTTTCGCAAGAAGTGTTTCCGTGGATCTCGAAAAAATCCCTGATGGATGGATAATCAAAATAAACTGACATATTATTAAATTTAGGTTTCCAATTTTGGAAGGGATAGCCATTGATCGTTCGCCGAAAACAGTAAAGGGATCTGTTTTCAAACTCATCTTTTCTGCCATTGCAGAAGGAATTAGCACCTTGTTAATCAAACAGGTTGCTAAGACATCAAAGGGCCATTCCCTACGTCTTTCTTGATAAGTATTAGACGTCATGGACGGAATCGAACCGCCGTACTAGGTTTTGCAGACCTTTACCTAACCACTCGGCCACATGACTATATGATCTTTTCAAGCAGCTTTAGATTCACTTTTTGAAGAAGACTCAGCAAAAGTAAAAATTAATTACTATAATTTCTATAGAAATAGTAGTTTTTTTGAAGAATTTGTGGTTTTTTAACTTGTTTTATGGCTTAATTTGTTGATTTTTAGTTGTTTGTGTATGTGAATAAATTGTAGATAGATCCAGGAAAAATCAGATAGCTATCAAATCTGGATGACGATCGCATTCTCAATTTGTCATCCTGAGTGCAACGAAGGATCTTACAGTTGACTTTAGTATCTTTAATAATTAAAGATTCTTCACTGAGTTCAGAATGACAAACTCCAGTTTAAGTCAATAATTGCAAATTATTATTCTGTAAATCAATCGTTTACAAATAAAATCTATAAAATCTATAGGAATACTTGTTTAAATTAAGTGAAGTTTATACTTTTACAAAAAAATAAAATAATTCACCAGCAAATTTACGTTCAATATGAAACTCCGCAGACAACCTCAGCCATATTCCCTGATCAATTATTCAGATCAGTATAACTGCTGTTGCCGCTAATATAAGCTAAGATACGGATCACCTGCTAAAGGTTTTCATTCAGATATTCTTATTTAAAAATCCTGGTACCCCGGGGCCTTTTGATAGAATATTATGGTGGTCATGTATTTCAGTCAATAAGTTGCCGGGGTATCAGGAACGGCCTAACTAATCACCACCACTAGTTTAGGTTATTACTCTAATTAATTCACCACCATTAATTAGTTGATTTATACAGAAGAAGGGAGAGTCAGTACTCGTTGAACTTCTAGCAACTTTCCATAGGAAAAAGTGCTCAAACTGATCTAGCAATAGATTATAAATTAACCAATAACAAGTAAACTCACGTTTCCTGTTAGGGATTTCATTAAAGCATAACAGTTGTTTAAACGGCCTGTACCCATGCTATATGGTTTTCTGTGGGCTAGTGTTAATACGCATCATTAACATCATCAAGATGTATAAAGAAACTCCTGGTTCATAACAGGTTTATATTTGGTTAGAAAAAGGGGCATGTCTGGATAGAATGCCCCTTTGTTATTCTTTACTTAGCGTCGTCACCCTGTCCCGAATGTTCGGGATCAGGGTCTATTTTGCATAAAAAATGAGATTGTATCATAAAGGCGATTTCACTTCAAATGCTGTCATGTTGAGCTTGTCGAAACACCTCAAAGCGTATTTAACAGGCCCTTCGACAGGCTCAGGATGACAATCTATATTTATGATACAACCTCATGACGATCGCGTTGAGAAAAGTTGCAAAAAAATAATCAAGTTACCCCAATTTCCTTCCTGTATTAATCACATTAACTCCGTTAAAACGGGTAGTTGCACTTCCATGTGAAACGGCACTTGCTTGTCCTGGCTGACCTTTTCCATCCGAAAATGTCCCACCCAACCTGTAATCGTTTTTATCGCAGCGTTGTACACAGGAATTCCAGAATTCTTGTGTATTGGCTTGATAAGCAGCGTCTTTAAACATGCCTACAATTTTGCCATCTTTAATTTCGTAGGCCAGTTGTGCGCTGAACTGGAAATTATAACGCTGTTGATCGATAGAATAAGAGTTACGGCCAAACATGTAAATGCCTTTCTCTACATTTTTAACCATATCTGCCGCGCTTAAAGCAGTATTTCCAGGTGCTAATGAAACATTTGGCATCCTTTGGAACTGAATACTATCCCAGCTATCAGCATAGCAACAACCCTGTGATTCTTTCAAACCTAAAATATGTGCCTGATCTCTTATTGTCTGGTAATTCACCAAAATCCCATCTTTAATAATATCCCATTGGCCACATTTTACGCCTTCATCATCATAACCCACTGCGCCTAATGAACCCACTTCTAGTTTATCGCCAATGATGTTTACCTCTTTACTCCCGAAGTTGAATTTTTTGCTTTCCCATTTATCTAGTGTTAAGAAACTGGTTCCTGCATAATTCGCCTCATAACCTAAAACACGGTCTAACTCTGTCGGGTGACCAACAGACTCGTGGATGGTTAGGAATAGGTGAGAAGGATCTAAAACCAGGTCGTATTTGCCAGGGGCAACAGGTTTGGCTTTTAGTTTTTCATCAACATGTACAGCTGCTTCGCGTACATCCTCCAAAATATCGTATCGTTTTTTGTAAAGTGTTACTGGGCCACCTTTAATTTTTTCTTCGTCTTTTGGTTTAAGGTATTCAAAACCCATACCCATTGGTGCACTTAAGGCATTTCTGGTTTCGAACTTACCACTGGCCGCATCTGTTTTGGTTAGGGTAAAGGTTGGCCATATCCTGTGGATATCCTGATCGATATAAGAACCATCGGTTGACGCAAAATATTTCTGCTCATTGATCATAAACAGATTGGAACTGATATATTTTGCACCGCCTTTCATCGCCTCGCTATTTACCTTTAAAAGCAGGTCAACTTTGTCGGCAATGGGTACCTCAAAGGCATTGATTTCGATTGGTGTTTTCCAGCTTACCTCCCCATATCCTTTTTGCGCCGCCAATTGAACAGGTTCTTCCATGAGTTTAGAATTTCCTTTGGCAATGGCTACGGCAGTTTCTGCAGCTTTGGCGATGCTGGCATTATCCATGTTGTTGGTAGCGGCAAAACCCCAGCTTCCATTGGCGATAACACGAACACCTAAACCATAAGATTCGGAATTGGAGATGTTTTCTACCCTGGTTTCTCTAGTCGCCACTACCTGATTTAAATACCGTCCAATGCGTACATCGGCATAAGTTGCACCTTTGCTTTTTGCAGCGTTGAGGGCAACATCGGCCATTTTTTTCTTTAGGGCAATATCAACAGGCGTTAAAGATTCTTCAACAGAAATAATTTTGCCAAAGGCAGGTATATTGGGCATCATGCTGGTGCCGAGGCCAACACCTGTCATATATAAAAAATCTCTTCTTCTCAATTTTATAGTTGTTTTAATTCGTTATTGTATGGTAACATTAAGCCTTTCGACTCTACTACCTTGGACGGATCCAAAAGAAAAGTCGTCATCTCGACTGAAGCGCAGCGGAATGGAGAGATCTATCTAGGCAGATTTCTCGACTTCGTTGCACTCCGCTCGAAATGACGATTGGATGATGCCCTTCGACTCCGCTCAGGGTGACATCTCATGTAAGCGTGTTATTTAAATCGCATCTGATAAAGAAGTAAACGTAAAATCGCGGATTTTCATTGGTGGAATCAATCCACTCCCTGTTCTCACCGGTTTACCCAGAGCTTCAACATTGTTGAGCATAATTACCGGACTTTCGTTGAACCTGAAATTCTTGATCGGAAATTTAATCTCACCATTTTCGATGTAAAAAGTACCGTCACKCGTTAACCCGGTAAGTAATAAGGTTTGTGGATCTACCGAACGGATGTACCAGAAACGGGTAACCAATATGCCTTTTTCAGTGCTTTTGATCAGGTCTTCCAACGATTGTGTTCCACCTTCTATGACCATGCTGCGGCTAAAAGGAAGCGGTTGAACATTTTTTTGAGCAGCCCAATATCTTGAATAAGACAGGTTTTTAACTACCCCTTTTTCAACCCATTGCGTTCTTTTTACCGGTAAACCTTCGCCTGTGAATGTAGAAGATGGGATTTCAGTATTCATTGGATCAGAGTAGATATTTACGTTTTCTGAGAACAATTGCTCTCCTAAACGTGTACCACCACCCTTTTTGCTCATAAAGCTCCGGCCTTCGTCAGCACTTCTGGCATCAAAACCCCTAAACATATTACCGATTATATCGCTGGCTGCAAGTGGTTCTAAAATAACAGTATATTTTCCTGGTTCAATGGCTTTTGCACCTGCAGAACCATTGGCTTTGCTTGCTGCAATTTTGCTAAGTGCCAGGGTATCCATTTTGTCGAGATCATTAAAGCCTTGCTCAACGTAGCCTGATCCTGTTCCTTGCTTGTTTCTAACAGTTACCGAAAAAGAAACATCAGTGCCTTTATTGTAGGCGAACAAACCTTTAGAGTTCATGATCGCGTTAAAACGGGTTGAGTTTTCTAAGAAACCGGCCGCATCTAAACCAGCTGCTTTTGATACACTTAAACTTTTTCCTACCATTTCGGCTCTGGTATCAGGAGTCATGGCAGCAGTTTTAGCATTATATGTATTCGATTCTGGAAAAGTTTGTGGACCTAACGGAGGCATAAACTCAGGGTTTTCTGGTGCCAGCATGGCCAGTTCTTCTGCTCTTTTTACCACCTTTTGTAAGGAAGCATCATCAAACTCATTTATCGTTGCCGAACCAGTTTTTTTACCAAAAGTGGAGCTTACACCTAAACTCATGGTACTGATCTGCCCTGCGGTAGAAACCGCATTGCGGGCATAACGGATATTTCCCCCATCAGAACCGTTTAAACCTACTTCACAGAAATCGGCTTTCGAATAACCGATTACTTTTTTTAATATCGCCTGGGCTTCTTCTTTACTTAATATGGCCATAATTATATTTTTCTTGCTGTATTGATAACATTAACTCCATTAAACCGGGTAGTGGCACTGCCATGCGATACGGCACTGCTTTGAGAAGGCTGTCCTTTTCCATCATTAAATGAACCGCCTAAACGGTAATCGCTTTCATCGCAAATGGCATTACACGAATTCCAGAACTCTTGCGTACTGGCCTGGTAGGCTACATCGTTAAGCATACCTGCAATTTTACCTTCCTTAATTTCGTAGAATATCTGTCCGCCGAACTGAAAATTGTAACGTTGCTGATCGATAGAAAAACTTCCGTCGCCAATGATGTAAATGCCTTTTTCAACATTTTTGATCATATCATCGACACTCAGTTTTTCTTTGCCTGGCTGTAGTGAAACATTTGGCATACGCTGAAACTGAACATCATCCCAGCCCTGCGAATAACAACAGCCATTTGATTCTGTTAAGCCGATAATGTGTGCCTGATCGCGGATGGCCTGGTAGCTTGTGAGTATCCCATTCTTGATCAGATCCCATTTTTTGCATTTTACGCCTTCATCATCGTAGCCAACAGCACCTAACGAACCTACCTGGGTTTTATCGGCTACAATATTTACTTTATCACTGCCAAATTTGAAATTTTTTGATTCCCATTTATCTAAGGTAAGAAAGCTGGTGCCTGCATAATTGGCTTCGTAGCCCAAAACACGGTCTAATTCTGTTGGGTGACCAACAGATTCATGGATGGTTAGCCAAAGGTGTGAAGGATCTAAAACCAGATCGTATTTACCAGGCTCAACCGATTTTGCCTTTACTTTTTCTGTTGCTACACGGGCTGCTTCTTTAACATCTTCCAGCATATCATAACGGCCTTTATAACGGGTTACAACACCAGTAACTTTATCTTCAGGGCGGGCATGCATGTATTCATAACCTTTACCCGAAGGTGCACTCAATGCATTACGTGTTTTAAATTTACCCGATTCGCGGTCTACTTTGGTTACGTTAAAAGTTGGGTAAATGCGGTGAACATCCTGATCGATGTAAGAGCCATCAGTAGATGCGAAGTATTTCTGCTCATTAACCGCGAAAATAACGGAGTTTACAAAATTGGCTCCATTCTGCATGGCCACGTCGTTTACATTCAAAAGCAGGTCTACTTTCTCCTTTACCGGAACTTCGAAGGCATTAATTTCGATTGGTGTTTTCCAACTTACCTCGCCGTAACCTTTTTGCGGAGCCAGTTGAACCGGTTCGCCCTGTATTTTGGCATTGGCTTTTGCAACGGCAACCGCTTGTTCGGCTGCTTTGGCAATGGCATCTTTGGTTACATTGTTTGTGGCAGCAAAGCCCCAGCAGCCATTGGCTAAAACACGAATGCCTACACCATACGATTCGGTATTAGCTACGCCTTGAACACGTTTTTCGCGGGTGGCTACAAACTGGTTTAAATAACGCCCGATGCGGATATCGGCATATGTTGCACCTTTTGATTTTGCCGCATTTAGTGCAACATCAGCCAGTTCCTTTTTAATTTTAACATCTACTCCATCTAAGGCCTGTAAAGGGTCTATAGGAGTTCCGAATGCAGAAAGGTCGGGAAGGAGTAGGGCACCCATACCCATTCCGGATAAGTAGAGGAAGTCTTTTCTTTTCAATTGGTTGAATTTAGTTAGTTTACGCTTTCAATATAGCCAATTGTGAAGCGAAAATTGGAAATTGATTATAACATTTTAGTTTCAATGCTGAAAAAGGATCTGTTTTTTGTGAAAAGATGTTTTTAGTAAAGTTAATTTCGTCATTTCGACTGAAGCTGCTGATTTTTCATCAGTAGCGAAATGGAGAAATCTATAGTAAGAGATTTTTTGTTAGATCCGCTAATGCTTACGCTCGTTTCCAAACGAGYGCAGAAATCGTTAAACGATTTCGTCGCTGCAAACGATGAGTTATTAAACGCTCGTTAAAAACGAGCATTAGCAATTAATGGGGTTTGTCATTCTGAACGCAGTGAAGAATCTTTATCAGATTGCACTGTTCCGTTGTAGGAGGATTCTTCACTGCGTTCAGAATGACAGTAAGCGCGCGACTTATTTAACCGCCAATATCCTTGATTCGTACCATAAAAAGCCAGTTGCAAACAGAAACCCTGCAAAAAACCACCAAAGTGATAATTCTTCCTCTAGAATAGTATCTGTTAATTTGTTTTTGGCTTCAGTAGTACTCAGGTTTTTGATAAACTGACGGGTTCCATCAAGTTTTTGTTGGTTTTTGAGTGCCAGCCAATCTGTTTTTTTGTAGATATATACTGGCTCTATGGCTTGATTTACTTCTAAATTAGTCCAGCCTGATTTTTGAGGCCAGTATAAAGCATCCCATTGGAAAGGAAGCTCCATGTTTTGTCGTGGACTGAGTAAAATACTATCGATTTTTAATTGTGGGATCCTGTCTGATGC
>NZ_JBFTQI010000246.1:0-8497 GCF_056398925.1 Pedobacter sp. 01T416_2 | reverse complement strand
GCATTGCAGGATGCTTTGAACAAATGTTTAAATTCTAGTAGCCAGGGCAATGTTAACATTTCGAAATTGGTTGATGAAATTAACAGTTCGAATAAATACATCAAACAACTGGTAAATGCTAAAAATAAAAGTGACTCACTTAATATGGTGTTGACTAATAATTTAACGCGATCATTAAGTAAAGAAGAGTTGGGAGATGTTGATGTACAGGTGCTTAAAGGCGTAGTTTATATCTCTTTAGCTGATAACATGTTGTATAAATCAGGTAGTTACGAAGTTTCCGATAAAGCGGGAGAAACTTTAAACAAAATCGCCAAAATCATTAAAGATTACGATACTTATGATGTGCTGATTGAAGGTAATACCGATAATGTGCCTATCGCTCAAACCAATATCCGAAACAACTGGGATTTAAGTGCCTTGCGTGCTTCATCAGTGGTTCAGGTATTGCAAACCAAATATGCTGTCGATCCTAGACGGTTAACCGCAGGCGGACGTGGCGAATTTAATCCAATTGCTGATAATACAACAGCAGGAGGGAAAGCGAAAAACAGACGTACACAGATYATTATWACACCTAAATTAGATCAGTTTATGGATCTGATCGGAAAAGCGCCTGAGCAATCTCAAAAATAAAATCAGAAATAATAATCATTTTAAAGGGTTGAAATTAATTTTTCAGCCCTTTTTTATTTATAAAGCTTTCTCTTTTCCCTTGTATATTTTGCTAATTTTGCACGCGCTCCAGTACAGGTTATGAGAACACGAATAAGAAAGCACCTTCGCACAGCAAAATATATTGTTTACAAAGAAACTTTAGTAGATTTTAAAGAACACGTTTGGACATTTATTGGAGCGTTTTTAGGTATTGGCATTATTGGCATACTCCATTCTAAATACTTTACCGCCAACGATAATCTATTTCTTATCGGTTCATTTGGTGCCTCATCGGTACTTATTTATGGAATTATAAACAGCCCACTGGCACAGCCGAGGAATTTAATCGGTGGGCATGTGATTTGTGCATTGGGGCTACCGCACTAATAGCCAATATCGGGTCTGCTAAAATCCATTCGTTAGGTTATTTGTACGTACTGTGCCCGGTTTTATCTGGCGCCAGTATTTTACTGTTAGTCGCTATAATGATAAACAACAGAACATCGCATCGCAGTTACCCTAATAATAAAAAATGGTATAGGGTTTGGCATCGCTATCGCAGGTAAAATATATCTCGATAACCATATTGATATGACGATTTTAGCCTATTATAAATGTATATTTGATTATGTCAGTAATTAATAATCTAATTACATTGCTTTTCTCTCGCTGATGTGCCATTGCGGTATTCTCTAATCTTAAATTTTAGATGAGTATTTTTTTATTCCAATCACCGAATTGTTTATGCAATGATGATTGGTCTTATCAAACTGTAATCATTTAAAGATGAGTAGAGACAAAAAGAAAGAGGCTGGTGTTAATAAAAAAGCACCGTCTGATTATCAATCAGGTAAAGGTAAGTCGGCAAAGGTCGAGATAGATCTGTTTGCAAAAAAGCCAGGTAAAAATGGCAAGTAACGATCCGAAAGTTCAGGCAAAAGTTTTTTTGTACGAACTTAATAATACAAGGCACGAATATGGTTTTTCTGCAACTGAAGAATGGACTTTAGATTTGGCGACAAATAATCAGAAAAAGGACCTGGAGAATAAATATTATCCCTTATTATCCTTAACCATAGTACCAGAAAACATAATTGGGATACTCGATCTGTTGCAAGAGAAGCTTGGAACCGCAGTTACCAACATCAAGGATAACCTTAATCCCAAGAAAATTTCAAAAGAATCTGTTAATCTATTGGCTTATTGTACAGGAAGATTAAAGTATTAATCGTAAAATAGAAGAAGCTGTATCATTACAATGAATCGCCATCTCGACTGTAGTGGAGAGATCTTTTTAATATAGTCCAAAGATCTCTCCACTACGCTTTGCTCCGGTCGAGATGACGCCGATTTTTAGGTGCTGTCAATAGTAGCCTTTCGGAGGCAGGTTTAGTGCATTTTTAAGCGTTTGGACAAGCTCTCCGTAGGAGTCCTTTGGACAACGCGATAAATTCGATTGAAATAAATTTTATGACTACAGAGGATGTAGATCTTTTAGCAGCACTCGCTGTTTTTGTTGTAGTTGCAATTTTGTAATTCTTTATATTATATATAAAGAGCCATTGCAATGATGAAAAAATTAAAAACCATCTCATTTAAATGCAAAGAAGTACTTGCCGCCGTTAATACGCTAAATGAAATATAACTTTCTAATCAGATAATTATACTGATTTAACAATCAGGAAATGCTGATTTTTTTCTTTTGCTGGTTTAAATAAGCTGTAATTTGATTTAACATAATGCTTCTTGTTGCCCTAACCGCAGATTTCAAAACTTCAGAACTTACGCCTAAACGTTTAGCCCAATAATTTCGATCCGTTTCTTCGGATAATAAGATGATTTCTTCTTTAATGCTCGGGGTTTGGATGAGATTTTTCATGATTGGGATGATTAATTCAGTTAATAACACGCACAAGCTCGATTTGGTTCAATAAAAATAGTTTTTTTTATTTGTAATAACAATTTGTAAACCAGCTGTTTGAAAAAAAAATAACATTTCAATCATAATTAAAATAACGTCAAAATCGTTCATTCTCTTCTATTAATTCGTTTTAGTAATCATAAAAGGTGTAAGAAATATTAATAATTATACAAAAAAATAATTTTATGTATCTTTAATTATACGTAAAATGACTATAATTGTCTGTTATTTATAAAAAATATTCTGTAATGGGCGATATGAGGAAGGGAGACGTTACTCAAATTGACTTTGAATATGGACACGGAATCATTATTGACGAAAATGGCCAGGATATTCACTTTCAATTAGATAATATATCTGATCAAATTAATATAAATTCGAAAATAATTTTTGAAATAGAATTACACAAACGTGGTTTGGTAGCGGTTAATGTTAAATTAGAAATGGAAGAAATAAGAGGTTAGTTTCACTTGCCCAAAGTAAATTAATGTTAAACATTATTATAGGTCATTTGCAGCGGGTAAGCTGAAATAAAATGTAGAACCTTTACCCAATTTGCTTTCTGCCCAAATTTTTCCCTGATGTCTTTCAATTACTTCGGCACAGATATACAGGCCAACACCAAATCCTGCAATTGTTTTAGTGTCGGGGCTCTCTACGCGGTAAAAGCGGTCAAAAAGTTTGGGTATATCATTTTCCCCAATGCCTATACCTTCATCTTCCACACTAACAACTACATAATCCTTTTGTGTTTCGCACTTTATCGCAATTAAAGAGTTCTTTTTTGAGTATTTCGCTGCATTTCCAATCAGGTTAGTGATCACATTGCCGATTTTCTCCATATCGGCATTTACAATCATTTCTTCCGTACCAATCACCTGGATGAAATGGCTGGGTAAAACAATTCTATTTTCTTCAGCTATGGTTTTAATCAAATGAACTAGGTCAAAATTTGTTTTGTTCAATAAAATTTTGCCAGCTTCAAGTAAGGATACATTTAAAAAGCCATCAATCATTAACGACATTCTTTTTAACTGAACATTTACCTTGTCAAGTATCTGAATGGTGAATTCGTTATCCGTTTCTTTAAATTTATGCTGTAAAAGTTGTACATAAGCACTTAACGATGTTAATGGAGTTTTAAGCTCGTGACTTACCATACCGATAAAGTCGTTTTTTCTAATTTCGTCCTGTTTATGTTCTGTAATATCCAAAACAGCTCCGGCAATATAAACGGCTTTTCCTTGTTCGTTATAATAGGCTTTTCCTGCTGTTCTTAACCATTTGCTTTTAGCGCTTATGCCATTCAGATTAATCTGATATTCGATGTTAAAAGCATTTCGATGGTGTAATGCACGTCTGATGCCACTGGTAAGGTGCCCGATGTCTTCCATAGATATCAATGATTTGGCTTCTTCTATACCCAACCTGTTATTTTCCAGTTCGTAAATTTGTTGTGCCCTTTCCGATAAAAGTATCTGTTTGCTTTCCAGATCGATATTCCATGAACCCATTTCTGATGCATCCATGGCTATTTTTAAAATGTCTTTAGCTTTAAGTAGTTCTTTTTTAAAATTTACCTGCTCCGTAATATCTTTGATAATCACTAAAATTCTGCTTACTTCATTTTTATCATTTTTTAACGGCTCATAAAAAGCTATAAAATAACCGTCTGAAATAGGTGTCGAAATTTTTAATTCATTGATTGTTAAGGGTTGGCCGTTTTTAAAAATATCTTTTACATGGGCTACAAGTGCTTGTTGTTTTTCGAGCTCTGGTCGTGCCTTTTCTTGTGGAATCCCGATTACTTCTTTCCTTGTCTTGCCCCAAAGTTTTAATATATTATCGTTTGCATATTCTGTAATAAGCTCCGGACCTTTTAATACGCACATGCCCAGAGGGGCCTGCTCAAAAAATCCTCTGAAACGTGCTTCACTTTCTGAAAGTTCAAATAAAATATGCTCAAGGTCATTTTCATCTAACGGAATTTCCCTTAATGAACAGATGATATATTCAACCGGGCGATCGTTTTGTAATACCGGCGAGAATTCCAATTCCCATTTTACATTTGGCGAGTTAGAATAGATGGGATGAATAACCAGTGTAGCTTTTGCTTTAAGCTCACTTACTTTCTGAACTGTTTTAATCAGAAGTACCTTTTCAGTAGCAGACAGGAGGTTTGGGATAATGTTAATATCATAGAATTTTAATTTTCCACCAATCCGCCCAATTAAAGCTTGGTAAGCATCGTTATGTTCTACCACCACCAATATCGGTTTTACCTTAAAAATAATTATGGGGTTCTTAGAGTGTTTTAACAGTGCTTTTAAGAATGGAGAGGCTAAATCTATCATAAATTTAAGTTGACACTTTTTCAAATATAATCGTTAAGCAGCTAATCACCAACCGATTTGTAAGGATGATATAATATTTATCATACAGAACGGTATAAATAGTAAGTGTGATGTTTTTCTGTTTGATTGTAAGTTGTTGTGGTTCAGTATTTAGTCGCTGGTCTGTTATCGTTAAACATTCATACATATAAGGGAGTATAAAAAATGGTATATAATATTTCGTTTGCTCTTCAGTTACGAAAGAGCATTCATTCGAGATTATATTTGTAAAATCGCCAGAATGTTTTTATGCAATCGAATTGATTTTATGTTATATCAATATGAAAAAATTGTAAAGTCAAAAGTGTAAAAATCAGTAGCCTAATTATAAAGTAGGACCTTACTTGGTGTTTGTGACTGATTTGTAAGACAATCTTAAGCGAGAATTTGTTGAAAATGATGTCTTTTTAAGTAGAAAAAAAGCTTTTATGTATTTTTTCTTTAAAATTATTTATCTGGTAATCAGTTATTTATGTTTTGTTTTTAAATTAAATGTTTGATTTAAGCGATTTAACATTTCTTGCTTAAATTTTTTTAAAAATTTATATATATTTGTTCTTACCCTTTCGAGGGTATGTTTTTCATAGGTAGATGTAGGGTCAGAACAATGTTCTGGCCCTTTTTTGTTTTAATGGATTTAGAAAAACTATTTTTGTGTTATGATGAAAAAGAAAGTGATTGTTGCGGTTACAGGGGCCAGCGGTTCTATTTATGCAAAAGTTTTATTTGATCGGTTATTAACATTAAAAGATCAGATTGAGGTTGTTGGTGTAGTGATGAGCGACAATGCAAAAGCGGTTTGGCAATTCGAACTGGGAAACCAGGATTATAACCATTTTAAAGACTTTACCTTTTATAACAAAAACGATTTTAATGCTCCTTTTGCCTCAGGGTCGGCAAAATACGATACCATGATTATTATTCCTTGTTCTATGGGAACTTTGGGTAGGGTAGCACATGGAATATCGAACGATTTGATTTCAAGGGCAGCAGACGTTGTGTTAAAAGAACGCAGGAAATTAATAGCTGTAGTAAGAGATACCCCGTTCAGTTTAATCCATATCAACAATATGAAAACCGTAACCGAAGCGGGTGGAATCATCTGTCCGGCCAATCCGTCTTTTTACAGTTTGCCTCAAACAATAGAAGAAGTTGCCGGTACGGTAATTAGCCGGGTGTTAGACCTGGCAGGTTTCGAGCAGGAAAGTTATCGGTGGCAGGAGCAGTAATTGGTATTTTGCCAAAGTTTAAATATTTTTGACCGATTTAAATCAAACTCATGAAACTATTTTTACGCTCTATCTTATGCTGCGCAATGTTATGCCCTTTTTTTTCTCAGGTTAAGGCCCAGCAGGATTTTCTGATTAATTCAAAAAACGACACTTTAAAAGGTGAAATAAAAAAACAATTTATTGGTTTTTATAGATTCAAGCCAGAAGGAGGCACCAGTTTTAATAAGATCCCAATGCGCGAGACAAAAGAATTTTATAAGGTAGAAAAAGAGATAAATTATCTTGTTAAAGTACGTCCCGACAAAAGAAGCCCTGACTTTTTACAAAGATTGGTTAAAGGCAAAATTGATTTGTTCGAATATTACAGACAGAGTGGTAATAATCAGGTTGATATTGTTTGGTATGCAAGTAAAGAAAATGGAGAACTGTTTGAGGTAAAAAGCAACCATATCTTCGGTTCTCGCAATGATCGCAAAGATAGGTTATACAACTTAATAAGTGATAAACCAGAACTTTTAGAGAAATTCAAAAAAGATGATAGTTATAGCTTTGAAGCCGTAAAAGAATGCATTAAACTATACAATTCAAATTAAATAGCCGATACCCCCATGCTAAAATTAAGCTTTATTATAGTCGTTTTATTAGTTTCAGGCATATGTTTGTCTGGCTGTAAAAAAAGAGCCTGCCCTGAAGGAATGCACGAGTTGCGTTTAAAGGATGGTACTACTATATGCGTTCCAAACAATTTATAGTCTGTAATTTGTCAGTTCTCAAAACTCAAAACCAACAACTCCGAACAAATTTCCTATCTTTGCAGCCTCAATGAAAAAGGTCGCATTTTATACATTAGGTTGTAAACTAAATTTCTCTGAAACATCAACTATTGGTCGGTTATTTACCGATGCGGGTTATGCTGTAGTAGAGTTTCAGGATCAGGCCGATGTTTATGTGATTAACACCTGCTCTGTTACAGAGCATGCCGATAAAAAATGCCGTAAAGTTGTTAAAGAAGCTTTAAAATATTCTCCTAATGCTTTTGTAACCATTGTAGGCTGCTATGCGCAGTTAAAACCACAAGAAATTGCCGAAATAGAAGGTGTTGATATGGTTTTGGGCGCTGCAGAAAAATTCAGGATAGTAGAATATATTACCGATTTAACCAAGCAACCAAAAACCCTTATTCATCAGCAAAATATAGAGAAAGTAAACCATAATTTTATTGCCTCTTATTCTATTGGTGATAGGACACGTACTTTTTTGAAAGTACAAGATGGTTGCGATTATCCTTGTACATACTGTACCATTCCTTTAGCGCGCGGTGCAAGTCGTAGCGATACCATTGAAAATGTGGTGAATCGCGCAAAAATGATTGCAGATAGCGGTGTTAAAGAAATTGTTTTAACTGGTGTAAATCTTGGCGATTTCGGAATTAGAAACGGTCAGCGTGAAGATAAATTTTTTGACCTTGTTAAGGCTTTAGATGAGGTAGAAGGAATTGAAAGAATCCGTATTTCATCTATTGAGCCAAATCTTTTGAGCAATGAGATCATTCAGTTTGTATCCACTTCGAAAAGGTTTGTTCCGCATTTTCATATTCCCTTACAATCGGGTTCTGATAAAATTTTAGGTTTAATGCGCCGTCGTTACCGTAGCGATTTGTATGTAGAACGTGTTGCCAAAATTAAGGAAGTAATGCCTCATTGTTGTATTGGTGTTGATGTGATTGTCGGTTTTCCTGGTGAAACGAAAGAAGATTTCTTGGATACCTATCAATTTTTAAATCAGCTTGATATTTCTTATCTACACGTATTTACTTACTCTGAGCGCGAATTAACAGCTGCAGCCGAAATGAAAGGTGTTGTGGCGGGCAGCGAGCGTAATGAGCGCAGTAAAATGCTCCATATTTTATCTGATAAAAAACGTAGGGCTTTCTACGAATCTCAAATTGGTGCTGAAGCTGAAGTGCTTTTCGAGGCAGATCAAAAATCGGGTTACATGCACGGTTTTACCAAAAACTATGTAAAAGTACGTGCAAAATACGATCCGGTTATGGTAAATGAATTGAAAGCGGTTAAGCTTTTAGAAATTACTGCCGAAGGAGAAGTAGAAGTTGCCGAATTGGAAACTACTCACGCACATCACTAGTTTAGTCATAAGGCATTAGTCAGAAGTCTTAAGTCAAAGATTCTTCAAATGAAGGAAAAGGAAGACTTGTTTTTGGGATCTGTCATTTAACGCTTAATTACACCCCTAAGAACTACTGTGATCAGTTACTAAACCTGATCGCAGCGAAC
>NZ_JBFTQI010000245.1:0-7483 GCF_056398925.1 Pedobacter sp. 01T416_2 | reverse complement strand
GCCTATACCCGTTTACATTACGGCGCTTACAGGTATTGATGATAACATGTTGTTGGATGCCCCAACTTTTGATGATGTTGCTTTACAGATTTATCAGTTATTAAACGATAAGGTTTTTGTGGCGCACAATGTAAACTTCGATTATTCCTTTTTGAAGCATCATTTGGCAGCTGCAGGATATGATTTACAATGCAAAAAGCTGTGTACGGTAAGGTTGAGCAGAAAACTAATTCCTGGCAAATCTTCATATAGTTTRGGAAAACTTTGTACAGCCTTGCAGATTCCGATTCAAAACCGACACCGGGCAGCGGGAGATGCAGATGCAACAAGTATCCTATTCAATTTATTGCTAGAATACGATCAGGAAGGCATAATTGCGGAAATGCTGAAGAAAACATCAAAAGAGCAGGCTTTACCGCCGCACTTAGATAAAGCTTCGATTCTGAGGTTACCTCATCAACCTGGTGTATATTATTTTAAAGATAGTAAGGGCAAGATTATTTATGTTGGAAAAGCTAAAGACCTTAAGAAACGCGTAACCAGTCACTTTACAGGCAATACACCTAACCGGCAACGCCAGGATTTTTTACGCACGATTCATCATGTAGACCATGTAATCTGTGGTACCGAATTAATGGCACTCATTTTAGAAGCCAATGAAATAAAACGGCTTTGGCCTGAAAACAACCGGGCAATGAAGCGTTATGAGCATAAATATGATTTATATGTTTTCGAAGATCAAAACGGCTATTTGCGCTTAGCGATAGATAAACATAAAAAAAACAATAACGCTTTTCAGAGTTTTAACAGCTTATTGGAAGGTTATAATTTCTTAAACCAACTTGTTGATAAATACCAGCTTTGTGCTAAGCTCTGTTACCTGCAAAAAACGGCCACTAAATGTTATGCACACGAAAATGGGCAATGTTTTGGTGCCTGCAGCGGAATAGAAACTGTAAGTGTTTATAATAAAAAATTAAACACAGCATTGGCCGATATCCAGAAACAACAACCAAGTTTCGCATTGGTGGATGAGGGCAGAAAAGACAACGAGTTTAGCTGTTTGGTTGTAGAGAATGGAAAATTTTATGGAATGGGCTACTTCACCGATAAGAACTATCTTGCTGACGGTCTGGCGCCAATCAAAAATGATCTTTCTATCTATCAGTCCAACAGTTATATCTTAAATTTAATTCTGAACTACGCGGAACAACACCCACAGAAATTGTATAAATTGTAACGTTTAACTACACGCCATGGATTCATCAATATTTATAGCTCATTGCCTATCTTTTGATGAAGTTATTGAATTGCCACATTTCGAAAAAACTTCCTTCCGGGTAAATAAAAAGATCTTTGCTACGCTAAATACCCAGAAAAAGCAGGCAACATTTAAATTATCAGCAATTGATCAGTCTGTTTTCTGTGATTTTGATCGGAACAGCATATGGCCAGCTAGCGGGGCTTGGGGCAAACAAGGTTGGACAATTTTTGACCTAACAGCATTAACAGACGAAATGCTTATCGATGCACTTACACTTTCTTATTGCAATGTGGCCTCAAAGGACCTTTCAGAAAAGTACAAAGCTTAAGTACAATTCTTAACATTATGAGCTGAAATACCCTTAAATGCCGTGCATGGCAAGAATTAGTACAATAACTTCACTAACCAGTTAAGCCCATAAGATTATAAAACGCAGGCTAATAAAGTACTATGCTTCACAAGGCGCAATATTGCCGCAATGCGTTAACCATATAAGGAATAGAAGAAAATATAAGCTAATCACGATAACCTGAATTGTCTCAAACAGCCCTGTTAATTTTCTTTTTTAGCAAGGACAACTCTATAGCTGCTTACCTATCTTTACTTACATCAAATATAAAACGTTATGACAAAATCACTTTGGATAAACCTTCCGGTAAAAAACATTAACCAGTCAAAAGCATTCTTCACGCAACTCGGTTTTACGCTTAACCTCCAGTATGGCGCCCGCGAAGATTCGGCGTGCTTTTTAGTAGGAGAAAGTAATTTAGCGATTATGCTTTTTGAAGAGGCTTTGTACGAAGGGTTTGCAGGAACCAGTATTGCCGATAAACGCAATGGCGGCGAAGTATTATTCTCCTTTGATGCAGAAAGTCCGGAGGAAGTAGATGATCTGGCTGAAAAAGTTGTAGCTGCCGGTGGCACACTTTATGGCGAGCCCGGTTATAAAGACGGCTGGATGTATGGCTGTGGTTTTGTTGATCTGGATGGACAAAGATGGAGTATTCTATATATGGATATGAGCAAAATGCCCTTGGGTTAATTTTATTATTTAAAAATAAATTAAAATTTGCGTAAGCAATTACTTACATTTATATTTGTAAGCAATTACTTACGCAATTAATTTTATGAGAAGAGATGTATTTCAAGCCATTGCCGATCCTACCCGAAGAGAAATCATCAATCTAATTGCGCATAACACCTTAAATTTAAATGCGATTGCCGAAAATTTCGACATGAGCCGACCTGCCATTTCACAGCACATTAAAGTTTTAACAGAATGTGGTTTAGTAGAAGTTACCCAACAAGGCCGTGACCGGTACTTTAACATACAATTTCAAAAATTAGCAGAAGTATCTAAATGGGTAGAACAATACCGTATTTTTTGGACAAGCAAATTAGATGCTTTAGAAATACACTTATCAAAAGACACTAAATCAAAATAAAGATGAAAAACGAACCAGTTATTGTAGAACGGGTGTATAATGCGCCTATCGAAAAAGTTTGGAAAGCTTTAACCGACAACAATGAAATTAAACAGTGGTATTTTCAATTGGAAAACTTTAAACCCGAAGTAGGCTTTAAGTTTGAGTTTTCTGGTGGACCGGATGATGGTCCTCAATATTTACATCTCTGCGAAATAACAGAAATTGTTGAGGGCAGGAAACTCGCCTACAGTTGGCGGTATGACGGTTATCCGGGTAACTCTGTTGTAAGCTGGGAGTTATTTGAGCAAGGCGAGCAAACAAGGCTGAAATTAACACATAGTGGTATAGAAAGCTTTGCTGAGAACGGCCCTGACTTTGCCAAAACAAGTTTCAATGGCGGCTGGACTTATTTCGTTAATGATGCACTTAAAAATTATTTGGAACCAGGAGCGTAATTCGCCCGTTTCGTCATTCTGAGAAGTCAGTTTCAGGAAAAACAAAGGAGTTTGAATGACAGATTTAGTCGATTCGTCATTCTCAACTTGATTGGGAACCACGAAGTGCTCATCGAAGATAATCTTAATGCTTTAGCTTGATTTGTAAGTTGCTTTAAGATTCCCACCTGCGTGGGAATGACGACCATTCTAAAAAACAAATACTGGTCGTAGCAACTAGCTACGACCTAAAAGCACCTATACCTCTTCTAAAGCCGATTTTATGCCTGCATAAATATAATCGAGATCTTCATCGCTGATTACATACGGTGGGAGGATATAGATAATATTGCCCAATGGCCTCAATATAATTCCCTTATCTAAAAAGTACGCATACAATAAATTACGCAGATTACTTAAATAAGAGGTTTCATTGCCAGTCTCCCACTCTATTGCAATAATTGTTCCCGTTTGCCTAATTGCTTTAACTTTAGGATGTGCTTTAATTTCTTCAAGAAAAACAGCATGTTTGGCTTCTACACGCTTAATATTCTGAAGTGTTTCGCTTTTTAACAGAATATCTAAACTCGCTAAAGAAGCTACACAGGCAATAGGATTCGCTGTAAAAGAGTGTCCGTGGTAAAGTGTTTTTAATTTATCGTCACTTAAGAATGCTTCAAAAATCTCCTTCGTACAGGTGGTTACCCCTAATGGCATTGTTCCACCGGTTAAACCTTTGCTTAAACAAATAATATCAGGCTTGTTAGTTAATTTCTCGCAAGCGAAATAAGTTCCTGTTCTACCGAAACCTGTCATCACTTCATCAGCAATGGTTAAAATTGCTGCATCTTTACAGGCAGATAAAAGTTGATCCAAATATTTAGCTTCGTACATCAACATCCCGCCCGATCCTAGAATGAGTGGTTCGAAGATAAAACAAGCGGTATCTTTAAGATTCGAGATATGAGATGTTAGATATGAGATGTTATTTTCGTTTGGCAGATCGATAAACTCGACATCAAACAATAGACTGTTAAAAGCATCGGTAAAAATACTGCGGCCGCTAACAGACATGGCGCCAAAAGTATCGCCATGATAGGCATTTTTAAAGGCTAAAAYCTTCGTTTTTGGCGTGCCCTTATTGTCCCAGTACTGCAGGCACATTTTTAAGGCTACCTCTACTGCTGTTGATCCGTTATCGGTATAAAAAACTTTATCCTGTTTGCCAGGCAATATAGGTAAAAGCCTTTCTGCAAGTAGCACAGCGGGCTCGTGCGTAAAACCTGCAAAAATCACATGTTCAAGCACATTGAGCTGTTCGGCTACTTTTTGTGCAATATAAGGGTGTGAATGACCATGAATGTTCACCCACCAGGATGAAACCGCATCGATATACCGTTTACCATCCTCATCAAAAACGTATACCCCCTCGCCCCTAATAATTGGGATATGAGGAAGTGCATTTTTCATTTGGGTATAGGGATGCCAGATTACCTTTTGATCGCGTTCAGTTAAGTTGAGTTTAGAATCTGGAGTATGGAGTTTGGACGAATCGGGCATCATGATTATAATATAACTGAATATTGATTTTTTAGAAGTTGGCCTACGGTTTTATCTGTTTTAAAGGTAATATCCTCAATATTTAAATCTTCAATTTTCACCCACCTGAAAGCCTGAAGAATTTCACCTTCTCCATCGAAATCGTAAATAACATCTTTAAAGGTCAGCTGCAAAGGAGCTTTTTCTTTAACAATATAATACACACTAATTACCTGGCTATCGTTAAATGACGATTTTTCAAAAAAATCTGTAGTATAAAAATGAGATAATACTTCAATTTCAGCATCGCATTCTTCCACAAACTCACGTTTTAATCCATCGATTAATCCTTCGCCAAGTTCTAAACCGCCACCTGGAAACTTACTGAAACGAAAGCCATATTCTTCCTCATCACTTACCAAAACCTCATTATTTTGGTTAATTAACAATCCATAGACCCTAACATTAAAGTAGCTCATTTTCGAAATGCTTTTTATTTTTAATTACTATTTCTGGTGTCCATACAATTTCCTTTTTAAAGGCCTCTGCCCTCACTGGGCATTCACTCATGTGGCAATAATGGCAACATTCAGGCAAGCATGGATCTGCATGAATAAAGAGTTCTGCTTTGCGAAAGCCGTTTTTATTGATCAGTTCATCAATCTGCGAGATTTCGCGGTGAACTTTATTTAAGTCAAAATAATAAGGCAATGTTACATGGCAATCGATATGAAATTCAGGGCCATATTGCTGGGTACGCAGGTTGTGCACATCAATCCATGGGTTGTGCCTGTTCTTTTGTAAAACATCTACTACTTCTTCAACAAGTGTAAAATCACTTTCATCCATTAATCCACCCACCGAACCACGGGTAAGTTTATAACCAGAATAAACAATGTAAAAACCTACCAAAAAAGAAAGCAGGCTATCTAGCCAAATAATATTTGTTAGCTGAATTAATATTAAACCAACAACAATCGCCGCGCTGGTGTAGGTATCAGTTAACAAATGTTTACCATCAGCCTGCAATGTAACCGAATGCTCATCTTTACCTACATTGATGAGGTATAGGCCCACAATCAGATTAATCAGGCCCGTGATGCCAATAATCAGCGTTCCTGTTAATAGTTCCCCTACCAAATGAGGATAGATAAGGTTGTACGAAGATTTGAAAATAATAACCACTCCTGCGATCAAAATCAATATCCCTTCTACAAAAGCCGAGAAAAACTCAACTTTTCCATGTCCATAAGGATGATTTTCGTCGCGGGGTTGTGTGCTTAGGTAAATGCTATAAAAGGCAAAACTCCCTGCTATTACATTTACAATACTCTCTGCTGCGTCTGTTAAGATGGCGTTTGATCCCGTAATAAAGTACGCAACAAACTTGGCCAACATCAGCACCACACTCACCACCAGAGAAATTATTATAGCTTTCTTTTTTACCGACACCAGGATATTTTTTTCAAAAATACGCTTATCGAATAAATTAAATGAGAAAAACTATGTCTTTTTTAGTGCAGAATAATATTTGGTTTATATATTTGCGCTCAAAGTAATTAACCATGAGCACCTTATCCAAAAGAATCAACAGTCTATCTGAATCCGCAACCCTTAAAATGACCAAACTTGGTCGCGAGCTAGCGTCTAAGGGCATTAACATCATTAGTTTAAGCGTTGGTGAACCCGATTTCAATACACCCGATCACGTAAAAAATGCAGCTAAAAAGGCATTAGATGAAAATTATACACGTTATTCGCCGGTACCGGGCTATCCAGACCTGCGCCAGGYAATCGTAAACAAGCTAAAAACAGAAAACAACCTGGACTATGATATTTCTCAGATCGTGGTTTCAACAGGTGCAAAACAATCTTTATCGAATGTTATTTTAACTTTGATTGATCCTGATGATGAAGTAATCATCCCTACTCCTTACTGGGTTTCTTACTCAGAAATGGTAACCCTTGCAGAAGGAAAATCTGTTTTTATCGATACCGATATTGAAAGTGATTTCAAAATCACTCCTGCGCAATTAGAAGCAGCCATTACGCCGAAATCGAAATTATTCATGTTTTCTTCGCCATGTAACCCAACAGGTTCGGTTTATAGTAAAGAAGAATTAGCAGCGCTGGTTGCCGTTTTCGAAAAACACCCTAATATCTACATCTTATCTGATGAGATTTATGAGCATATTAACTTTGTTGATAAACATGAGTCTATTGCTCAATTCGACAGCATTAAAGACCGTGTAATCATTGTTAACGGTTTCTCTAAGGCTTTCGCCATGACAGGCTGGAGATTAGGTTATATTGCCGCTAATAAAGAAATTGCAGCAGCTAACGATAAATTACAGGGACAAACCACTTCTGGAACCTGTTCTATTGCGCAAAGAGCAGGAATTGTTGCTTACGAGCAAGGTTTAGCCAGTGTTTTAGAAATGAAAGAAGCATTTTTGCGCCGTAGAGAATTGGTTTACAATTTATTAAACGAAATCCCAGGTGTAAAAACAAATCTTCCTGATGGTGCTTTCTACYTTTTTCCAGAAATCAGTTCGTTCTTCGGTAAAAAAGATGCTGACGGAAATGTAATTAAAGATTCTTCAGACCTGGCTTTATATCTATTAAACGTTGGTCACGTAGCAACTGTTGGTGGCGATTCGTTTGGTAACAACAACTACATCCGTTTATCTTATGCAGCATCTGACGAGAGTTTGGTTGAAGCATTAAGAAGAATTAAAGAAGCTTTAGGTAAGTTAGCCTAACAAGTTTTCAGTTAACCGTTTGCGGTTAGCAATATCATCATAAAAATCCATGTTAAT
>NZ_JBFTQI010000244.1:0-7516 GCF_056398925.1 Pedobacter sp. 01T416_2 | reverse complement strand
CATATTTTGCTTCTGCATAGTTCAGCATGGTTTCTTCTACATGGAAAAGCGGAACATCCGTTGTTGAAAAATTAGCGCCACCGGTAACATTGGTCTCTGTATTGTAGTACATGTAGAAATAATAACCGGTATTGCAGGAAACAGGCGCCTGGTTGATTTGAGCCCCCTGTATATTGGGAGAATTCAAAATAATAAATGGCTGCCAGCTTTTTACCGGAAATGGTCTGTTAGCAGTTTTGTCCAATGCATTCATTACGTCGATGTATTCTCTGTCTAGAGGGGCACCAGTATGGCTCCAGGTAGTGGTATTTAATGTTCCGTTTACTTTATATGGAGGAATTACCCGATACAAAAGACGAGGATCCCTATTCCTGAATTCATCATTTATGGTGGCATCGCCATTATACAAAGGGCTCTTCGAAATGGTTTTACCATCTGTGCACAAATACCTTTCTAAAGTCCGGGCATGCATTTCCACTTTCTGGCCACCGCCTCTTTCCGCTCTTGAAAATGGCTGCATAATAATGGAGTTTGTATACTCCTTGAACAAAAAGACCCCGGGATAATCTTTCAATACTTCAGTAGACCATAACTGCTGATAATTGTTACCGATGGTCGGCGTAGCATCTATCAATAGTTTTGATGCGCGAGCACACTCTGTTAAATAGGTACTCGCATTATCGAGTCCATGATATTTCCTCCATGTTCCTTCAAACAGGGCAAACCTTGATAACAATGCCCTTACCACTTTTTGATTGATCGTATTGCTGGATGCACCTTCACCCAGAACTTTAATATTTGTTTCGGCATATTGGAGATCCCTTAAAATATTGGCCGCTACTATATCCCGTCCTGTTCTTGAACCGTAGATGATGTTTTCGTCTGATTCTTTCACAACATGCTCCAGCCATGGTACATCTCCAAAACGGGCCAGTAGCTCCACATAATGATACGCCCTGAAAAACAGACCTACTGAGCGCCAGTGTTTCTTGTCGATATCACTCATTGTCGACTGATCAATGTGGTCAAGCATGATGTTGGCCCTCCGTATGAAAGAGAAGTCCCAGCCTCCGGCATTTTGTTCAGGGGTAACCAATTGCCATGCCCATGGATTTCTCAATTGTCCTTTATTCTGTAAAACCCCACTCAAAAAATCGCCGTTATACATACAGCCTACTGCATCATTGGTACCTACATATTGTACGTGGGTGGGGCTTTCGAATATATCATACAACGACCACCCATAAGTTTTAAAATTATCATAGGTAATAAAAGCCGTTTCCTCTATAAGCCGGTCTTTGGGATATTTATCTAAAGAATTCTTTTTGCATGAAAATAAACTGATCAATGCAAGTATATAAATAGTTGTTCTTTTCATTACGTTTAAATTAAAGGTTAACATTTATTCCAAATGAATAGGTAGCCATCTGAGGATATTGCCATTGCAGTTCCGGATCTTTTCCGAGTATAGGCTTGGATTGCGGATCTTTTTCGGGTATAGGCTTGGTGAATTCCGGATCTATTCCGGGTATAAACTTGGTGAAGGTGAAAATGTTCTCACCACTGAAAAATATCCGGGCACCCGTTAAAGGGATCTTTCCAAACCATGATTTTGGAATAACATAGCCAAGGGAAACATTTTTTAAACGAAGATAAGAAGCATTCTGAAGGAATTTGGACTGAACTCTTTGGTTAACTATATGTGACTCTCCTGCATCTTTATACAACCGGCCATAGTATGCGTCTTTATGTTCAGGTGTCCAGTAATCCAGTTGATATTGGTTGAAAGTGGAGAATTTTCCGGCATGCGGAAACATCAGGTCTCCACCGACCCAGTAATCTCTTTTGGCTACGCCCTGTAACAAAACGGACAGGTCCAGATTTTTCCATCCGATTGAGGCGTTAAAGCCAAAATTATAACGGGCACTATTATTACCTATAACTTTTCTATCACCGGGATTGGCCAGGGTACCATTACCAATATCGATCTGATTAATCGAATTCGCATCATCTCTGAGGTTTTTATATTTTATATCCCCCTCATGCGACATCACCCCCTGAATAGCAACTACATTTTTTTTCAAGGCACCATTTGATTCAAAATCGTCGGCAGTGTAAAACCCATCGGTAACATAGCCCCATATCTCGCCCATTTCCATACCTTCATAGTAATCAGTCAGCACTTTGTTTTCATTGCGGTACCGGGTAATAAAGCTCCTGGAATCGTAAAGATTAAAGCCCGCAGAATATCTCCAATCATTTATTTTATCACGCCATTGTATCGAAAGCTCCCATCCTTTTGTTTTGAGATCTGCGGCGTTCTGCAGTGGTGCACTGACGCCGACTACTGCTGGAAAATCAAGCCCTGGGGATAACATCCCGAGTGTATTCCGTCTGTACCAGTCAAAATTTGCAGAAAGCCTGTCCTTTAGAAAGGCAACATCAACGCCAATGTCAACCGTATTTACTTTCTCCCAGGTGAAATCTTTACGCACCAGGCCTGGCGTTGTCAATGAGGTAGGCCGAAGGCCATTATATATCCAGAATGGCTGATATGAGTTCATCACTGAGTAAAACTGGTAGTCATCAATACTCTGGTTGCCCAGTGAACCATAAGATGCCCTTACCTTAAGGGTATTCATCCAATTAAATGATTGCATGAATGACTCTTTGCTGATCACCCAACCTGCGGATACCGATGGAAAAAAACCGTAACGGTGATCGGCAGGAAATTTGGAACTACCGTCGTATCTCCCATTGGCTTCAAGTAAATATTTGTCCTTAAAATTATAGTTAAGGCGATAAAAACCACTCTGGATAGCATACTCACTAAACCGGTCCTTTGATTCAACTATTCCCGTACCTCCCGAAATGGAAGGCAGACCATTGCTGATCATGTAATAGTTCTTTGACGACAGCCCCTCGGAAGTACTTTCCTCCTGGTTAAATCCAGCGGTAAGTTTTATGGTGTGGGAGTTCAGAAAACTTTTCTCATAGGTTAGATAGGCATTCAGGGATTTATAGGTAATCTGGTTTATATCTTTAAAGTAAGCAGTGGATTGGTCAGATGGATCCAGTGCATTTTCAACTCCCCGCTGCAACCAGTACAGATTGTTATACCATTTATTATCCTGGATATTAGTTTCGTAAGTATATTCAAGATAGCCTTTAAGTCCTTTAAGAGGTGAAAGTTCTGTACGGGAAAAGATGCGGGTATTTTTATTTAACCAGCTTTCTACATCACTGTTCTTGATAATATTTGCCGGGGTGTTTACAGGATACATTACACCATTATACGGTAAAGAATCTGTAGGATAATAGGAAGGGTGTGTGGTTCCATACAAAGCAAATTCTCCAGCATTTTTCGGCATAGTCCTATAACCGTTGGCATATTTAACATCAACTGAAGTGGCAAGCCACTTGTTAATGTCTGCATTGACGTAAGCAGATACATTGGTTCTTTTATAACGGTCTTTATCGGTTATAAATATACCATCTTCATTTGCCTGCCCGAGCGAAAACCGATAATCAATATGCTCACTACCTCCTGACGCGGATATATTGTGATTGTATTTGGTAGCCGCCCCTGAGGTCATATCTTTCATCTCATTGTTGGCCTTTAAAAAATAGCGATAACCGCCATCCTCAACCCATCCTGCCTCCGGAAAATTGCCCGGATTAGCATTATACTGTTTTAGCAGGCCAAGCCATTTATCTACATTCTGGCCTGACCAATAAGTTGTATAGCCCATATCTTTATAACCCTGGACGGTTTCCAGAGGCGACGCCTTTTCAGGAATATCGACTGGCTTTTGAAATGCAAAACTTCCGTTGTAAGTTAACTGCGTTTTTTGATTTTTTTTGCCTTTTTTGGTCGTAATGATCACTACGCCGAACGAAGCCCTTGCCCCATATATTGCAGCCGAAGCTGCATCTTTTAATACAGAAACGGTCTCAATGTCCGCAGGATTTATCAGGTCCAGGTTTGTCGTCACGACGTTATCCACTAAAATCAATGGGCTACCGCCGTTTATAGAAGTTATACCGCGTATATTGATACTTTTACTTGCTCCCGGATTTGCACTTCCCGAAACGGTAAGCCCCGGTACAGCACCCTGTAATGCAGATCCAACATTTGTAACCGGCCGGTCTCCAAGAACTTTGTCCATAGAAACAACAGAAACTGCTCCGGTCAGGTTACCTTTCTTTTGTGTTCCGTACCCCACTACTACAACCTCACCTAACTCCGATTTATTTTCTTTGAGGACCACACTGATGCTTGTTTGGTTTCCAACAAGTATAGTCTGCGTAATATAACCTACTGCGGATACAACAATTTCCTGTTCCCCGTTTATTAGCGAAATCGAGAAACCACCGTTATCATTTGTATAGGTGCCGTTTTTTGTTCCCTTTATCAAAATACTTACAGATGGTATCCCTTTACCATCCTCATCTACAACCTTCCCTTTAATATCAATTGCCCCGACACTTTTATCAATGAAGGGCTTTACGGAAGAAATGCTTTTTTTGCTGAGAATGATTGATTTTTGTCTTAATTCGAAGTTTAAATTCTGATCTTTTAAAATAATTTTCAGGGCCTGCTCCAGTTGGATGTTTTCTAAATCAACACTTACTGCCGTTGTCGTTTTCACAAGATCAGACTCATAGAGTACAATATATCCTGTCTGCTTTCTTATCTGAGTGAAGACTTTCCGAAGACTTATATTATTTTCCTTGAGCGTAATATGCTGCGCAAGAGTAGATGCACTTAACTGTAACAGAAAGGTTGTCATGATGACAATAATCAACTTCATAATGCGCAAAATTTGTTTAGGTGCGACATATCGGATATTGCATCTAAATAGATGAATAAATTTCATACTTTTGGTTGTTTTGGTTGGTTTTGCGGATGCTTCCTGATCGTCGAAAATTTGTAAGCCCGCGGTTAAACAATTAATAGTTCCTTTTTCGGGAACATAAGATCAAAACACACTATCAGTCCCGGTATACATCGGGATTGATAGTTTACCATAATGGTTCTTTAGGGTGAATTGATATTTGAGTGATATACAGTAGATCTATTTCGTCACCAATATCCTCCTTCCCTTAACTTTAAAGTGTATATTTTTTGTTGACTCCAATATTTCCAGCACAGAAGAGACATTGGCGTACCTTGACACCCCGCCCCCATATAACTTATCCTTATCTACATTTTCAGCATATTCGACCTCAACGTTATACCACCTGGAAATCCGTCTCATAATACTCTGCAATGTTTCGTCTTCGAAAATAAAGGCGCCGTCTTTCCAGGCTACGGCATCTTCAGCATTTACATTTTTCACATTGAAACCACCGTCAGTAAATACGGATTGCTGATTGGGTTTAAGCAGGCGTGTTAATTTTTCGGTAATTATTTTTACACTGCCCTCAAGCAATGTCGTAGTGGTTGAGGATTCTTCCGGATAGCTATTGACATTAAAATGTGTCCCTAAAACCTCTACATCATGATTTGCAGTACTTACTACAAAAGGATGCTTCTTATCTTTAGCTATTTCGAAATAGGCTTCTCCCTGAAGGCGGACTTTCCGGATACCGTGGTCCAAAAGATCCGTAGAATAAGTTAGGCTGGAAGCCGCATTTAACCAAACCTTGGATTTATCCGGTAAAATTAAAATGTAGGTTTCCCCTCGGGCTGTGGAAAGCGTATTCATTCCTTCTCCCCCCCCCTTCTTATCAGAAGAAGGTCCTAATCGGTACACCAGATACCCCTCTGCTGTTTTGTTAACACTGATTCCCGACTCCTTTGCTATTTCTCCTTTTATGGCATCGGTCAGTCTTATTTTTTTTCCGCTTGCAAGGGTTAGAGTGGCCCCTGTTTTCCCTGGTGCAATGTCCTTTACATAGGCGGTGCTTTTTTCAGGTTGAGGACGGTATTTTGATAAGAAGAAAAAACCAATACCACAGACTGCTACAAAAAGTGCAGCGACAGCAGCAATACGCGGCCAAAGTTTTACAATGTTTTGTTTTACAGGATCAGCATCTTCATCAGGTGAGGCAACAATTTCCCTGTAAATATTAAGTGCATTTTCTCTATTATAGTCAGGAGCCGGCAAATCGTCCCTATCCCATAAATCCTGTACCAGAATATCAATTTCAGCATATGAATCAGCTTGAGATAACGCCGTTTTCCACTCCTCAAGCTCATCAGAGGTCAAACGCCCGGTCAGGTACTGCTCATATAAATAGCTAAATCTATTCTTGTCCATTTTGTGGTTTTATGATAAACATGAGGTCATATTTAACCTTGCTGTCATGTGACTTTATTAATAAGTCGGAGAAATAAGAAATCGAGGTAATTTTATTTTAAAAAAAATATCGAACTGACTGTGGCGTCGGTGACTTAGAGAAGCTTAAATAGTATAGCGAAGATTACAAACTGTGAATGTTTGCGGACATAGCCCCTAAGGAATTTTAAGGCTAGTTTCATATGGGTCTGAACCGTTCCATGACTTATATTCAGTCTGTCTGCCACTTGCTGATATTTTAAACCTTGCTGATAACAAAGCTGATAAACCTGACGCTGCTGGTCCGGCAGTTTTCCTATACCTTCTTCCAATGCAACGTGTGCGGACTCAAATGTAAAGGACTCATTATTATCCAGTTCTATCGGCGTTAACATAGCTAACACTTCCTTCTGAACATTGAAACCCTGCTCTTTTATCCTTAGCTGATCAATTGCCCTACGCCGTGCTATTGTCTTGATAAAAGCTTCAATACTATTGATCGTCCTGAGCTTGTCGCCAAGCTGCCAGATCTGAAGCATTGTTTCCTGAATTACCTCTTCAGCAGAAGATTCGCATTGCAATAAGCGGAAAGAAAATTTAAAGATTGTCCCATAATATTTTTCGTAAAGGACTTTAAATGCAAGATGATCCCGCTCGGCTATTCTTGCCAACAATTGACCTTCATCAAAAAGAGGTTTAGTAATCATTTCCCAATAGCCAAAGAAGAACAATAATAGCTAATCTTTGAGAATATCACGATACACTTTCTTATTAAAAAAAATAGACTGYAGGCGTTAAGTATAAGGGATGGAGCAATTATAAAATTGCAGATCTTTAATCGGTCATCCATTGTCCATATACACGTTTTAAATTTTAGTCCGATAGAACGGACAGGCCTAATCTTTGGATTTGGCTTAGGCAATATTTTCAACAGACTAAACCTTTGCCTGCGGTTCATGATCTTTCCCACCCTTTCTGCTCATAAGTGCCGCCTGACTCCCGCGCAGCAGCACTCGGCTTGGAAACCCAAAATTGTGCCCACCCAAATTAGGCACGAAGTCTCAGGAGTAGTGATTAAAAATGCAAGTGTAACTAATGACATACACGCCGTGAATAGTCCAGCCACAATTCCAACGCAAACATCAAAAGTACCCAATAAGGTTAATGAACCAATATTAATTAATATACAAATGTAATGGCTAAAACTTCTTTACAATACGTGACTATACCAG
>NZ_JBFTQI010000243.1:0-7521 GCF_056398925.1 Pedobacter sp. 01T416_2 | reverse complement strand
CCCTAAAGCAGCATTATGGTTATATCGTTCAGCAGGGTTTCGTTATCAAGTTAAATGGAACGAAAATCGAACCTTTGGAGCTTAATATTATAACTACAGAACCGGCTGATGCGATGCAGAAAGCCATAAGGCCTTATGTTTATGCTACAAAAATTAAGGACGTCGACGTCGAAATTATTATCGGTTTTTACAGGCCACCGGCGAGTGAGGATGAAATAGATAAAGAGTTGGATGGCAGTTATGCAAAATCGCAAAGTGAAAATGCAGGTATTACCGTTATCTGTAATGACCGAGTAGTTTTGTATTGTGATAAAACCTTTTTAACCGGATGGGGCGAGTCCCCCGTTCCTAAATACCACACACAATTTATATCCATTGCGGGTGTAGTACATTTTCGGTCAAACAATCCAATTAGTCTACCGGTTACAACTACCAAAAGAGGATTGGATACCAGTTCCGAAATTTATGCCGATGTTAAAAATAAAATTAAAGAAGGGCTTAGATTTTTCACGTCGTTTACAAATGACTGGAAAACCCCTAGTGAAGAAAGGGCCAAACTATTTGAATCACCTAAAACTATTAACGCATTAAAGCCAGGCCAAACGAAATCTCCTTTAATTAAACTACAAACTGTTACAAAAAAGGACGAAAGTGCAGAATTTCAATTACCTAATTTACCTAAACCTAATGAAGAGGTCCGAAATCTGTTTGTAACCATCAGTTTCGTTCGGGAAAAAGAAAAAGTTGAAGCGGTCAGGACTTATTTTTTAGATGGAAAAAGCACATCTGCGGCGGAGGTAGGTGGATGGTGCTTTGATGAAATCCATTCGCAAATCGAATATTAATTATGAGCAAGGCAAAAATAACCGGGGCGACTATTCCGTATCATCTTCGTCCGCATAAAGCGATCGAGCGGAACCTATTTATCGCTCTTTTAAAAATACTAGATGGTTCTTCCCAAATCGACTTGAAAAAATATAAGTACGTGGGGTTCGGTGCCGCATTTTTGGAAGATTTCAAATTATTTCACATCGAACTTGGTATTACAGATATGGATTGCATTGAAATAGACTTCTCCGCATATTCGAGGCAATGCTTTAATAATCCTTATCATTTTTTAAATATCTATAACAAAAAAAGTACCGATTACATTACAGAATTTACTTTCAAAAGTGACACTAATCAAATAATTTGGCTAGATTATGCGGCACCTAAAGATTTGAGACAACAGCTTGTCGATCTGGAGTTAATTGCGGAAAAACTGTCGGCTTTAGACATATTGAAGTTTACTTTTAACGCACAAATCGGTTCTTTTATTGATTCTAATCAAGTCGGCTGTGCGGTAACTGACGCGAATAGCGTTAAGGAATTTTTAAAAAACGATCCGACTTATCAATTATACATTCCTGAAAATATTACTAATAGAGATATTTTAAAAAACTTTTCCGGTGTAGTCCGAGCGATGGGGATTAGAGCTATAAACCGAGGTTTGGCTAAAGCCAACAAAAATTTAACTTTTAATCACTTGTCGGCCTTTCTTTATGCAGACGGTCAGACTATGACAACGATTTGCGGATTAATAACCGGTCAAACTGATTTTTGTAAAATTATGGAACAGACCAAGATCGAAACCTGGGAGTTTTATCAATCCAGTCCTATTGGTACAGAATTCATCGACGCCCATCATATAGCAGTACCAGCTATGACCGTGTTGGAACGAATAGAAATAGATAAGAAAATTCCAGCGTCCAACATTTCGGACATGGCTAAATCGTTGGACTTCCTTTACGGAACGACCCAGAATGAACATGTCACGCTTATCGAAGGATACTATAAATATTACAAATACCTTCCTTATTATTCTAAGGTTATATACTAAGTGTTGCTTTTATGGCCGTTAACACTTTCTCGGCAGCTATTGGACATACGCTGTTTCCGATCTGCCTAAAACTATGCCATTTAGTTTCATGAAACTGAAACCAATCTGGAAAACCTTGTAGTCTCGCCGCTTCCCGCGGGGTGATTACACGGGCTTGCGTCGGATGTATCGGCCTAACTGCTTGATAACTACCTTTACTACTGTCAGTTCCAGCTCTTAATGTTGGGCAATATCCGTCCTCTCTGAGTTTAACGGATTTCGAAATCTTGTCTTGTTGTCCCGGTATGAGGGTTTGATATCTTAAGGCAATCGCTTCAGAATGTCGAGTTCCGAAGCAACCGGATACTTCATTGTTCTTTAAAAGCCTTTCTATAGATTTTTCATCACCAATATCAGTTATGACAACATTCAACTTATTTAGATAATTGTTTTTACGTAATCGTTCTTAATGAGATAAACCTTAAACATGACCGGGAAAAGTCTAGTCATACTTCCAGATTGCTGATGACTTTATTGATGTGGAGTATTTTCACTTTAGGATTGGTTTTTGCATTTGCAAAATCCCAAGCCGATTCTATTTTGGATAACCACTCCACCCTTGGCACTAAAATCGTTCTTGACGACCGAGAACTAGTTTCAGATCAAGAGAACTATTTTATAGGAAAAACACAGAGCTTTATCTTCTTCTATCATGAGAAAGACGGACGTTATGACGTATTTCCTATGTCAAGGGTAAAGCAGATCGGTCTTGCGCCGCGACTAAAAAAGACAAAAAAACCATAAACCCATCCCAAAAGAAAATCGATGAAGCTGACATACTTTATCAGCTAGCAAGAATTCTAGTCGGATACGGTGTTTATCAAACCATTACTGCTTTTAGAAAGTATGCTGGAAAATGATCAGCCAAGCAGAAAAACACGCTCATTGGCCTTCTTTTATTTTGCAGCTTTACGGTTAACCATAACTAGATTCAAAATGAACTTTCTAATTTAGTCTAATTGAAGAAAAAATATAAATGCCGATGTCAAAAATCCTTTTCCCAATCCTCCTACTCTGCATTTTTTCCGCCTGCATAACCAGTGTCAAAAAAACAACATTTGACAGCCAGAAGTGGTCTAAAAGAGACAGCATGGGATATGTTTTCCGCGACACAATGCTGAAGGATCTTATCAGTCATCAGAAAATTAAGGGGCTGACCAAGGACGAACTCATTGCCCTGCTCGGCAAACCCGAAAACTACAATGGCAGGGACAGGCAACTTTTCTACCCCATCATCCAGCACTATACCCCACCTGTCCGGGCAAAATGGTTTATCGTCCAGCTTGACGTTGACAATAAGGTCGATGAGTTTCAAATCGTGGACAGCAACAATATAAAAGGCCGTTGACCGACATAAACAAGCATTAAAAAACACTACATTAACCTCCCAAATACGCACGCTCATGTCCAAACATAAATATATCCCGGACCTTATCCCTCAGCCTGCAAAGGTATTGCCCGATTATTTCAACGCGAAGAAAAACAACCCGAATAAAAAGCCAAAAAAAACCAGTAAAGAAATTATCGATATTATCATCTTTATCGTGCTGCTCATTTTCGCAGCAGTGTATATTGCCCATCCAGTCATCTCGCTGGTTCTGGGTTTTGCCGCCATCGTCACCCTTCCCGCCGGAAGATCCTGGCTAGAGCGCAAGCTACTGTTTTCACTGACCCACAGGATCAGGCTGGGCAGCTACATGCTTGCCGGGATTATACTAATTCCTTTATTGGTCCATTACCACCACATGGATATACTTGCTGAAAAACAGCGTATCGCCGATCTCGCCAAGGAAAAAAGAAAACAGGAAATAAAAAAAGAAGAAAACAGGAAACGGCTGGACAGCCTGAATCTATATCTATCCCGCTATAGTACCCAAAAACACAACCCCGAAAAGGCAGACGCCGCACTGGTTACGGCGGCCACCTTTCTCACGACCATAGCGGATACCGTTGCACTTGGAAAAGCGACAAACGACCGGGACTCTGTCCGCGGAGAAGACCTGCTCAAATGGAAAAAATACCAATCGGCATTAAGCCATTTTGACAAAGTGCTGGGTGACCATGGCGAAGACGCGAAACTGCTTTATGACCGTGCCTACTGTTATTATAAGCTTGGCAAAATAAAATTGGCAGTAGCGGATCTTGGCAGATCGCGTGACCTTAACTATTCCGGAGCCAAAACACTTTACAACAAAATCAACCCCTTAAAACGCAGAATCTCGGGTTATATCACCCTTTGTTGTGATGGTACAACATCCGGCGCAAGTGGCCGAGGTGCCTGCTCCTGGCATGGAGGGGTCTGCAACTGGAACTCCCCAATTTACGAAGAATACAGAAAATATTAAGCCATGGTATACCAACAGAAAAACCTTCTCCGCCCGAGCCTGATGCAAAGGATATTTGGGCAACAGCCAAGTGAAAATGCCATCATAGAAGTCAATAACCTTTTGGCTACCCAGCCCATTGCGATGATTACCAAAGAGCAGATAGCAGAAATTGGCAACCGGTACGGAATTATACTGATGGAAGAATTTAGGCTGAATATGGAAGAGTTTTACGCTGTTATGCTCAATAACCTCATCAAGGACTTCAAACTTGAGCTTGGCAACCGTAAAAAACTGGAATACCTCCAACAGATCCTAGCCCTTGACGATAGCCAGGTATCTTTCTTGACCTGGGGAATAGGTGCAACAGTCTATGAAAAATGTTATGTAAAGGCTATCGCAGACGGGCGTTTTTCAGAGGAAGAAAGAACCCAGCTCGACCGCCTGGAGGAACAGTTACAACTTCCAAAAAAGATAATAACAGAAATTTCCAATAGAATCCGTACCAATTTCGTCACCCAGTATTTCACCAAACTCATACAGACCAAACGGATTTCCCCAAGGGACGAAGAGCAATGGAAATTGCTCTGTCAGAACCTAAATATCACACCAAACTCAGATGCCAGGACCATGCAACTGTTCAATTATGGGAAGCTTTATTGGGCACTGGAAAACACGCCATTACCCTTGCTCAACCCACTGATCAGCCTACAGAAAAGCGAAAGCTGCCATTTGCATATCGAGAATGTTGCCTGGTATGAGGAAAGGGCAATGCGTTCGAAATATGGCGGAACATATTCCAAACTGATCAGTTCAGGGCCAATATACCTCACCCAAAAAAGACTGTTACATTATGGTGCTGAAAAAGCGCACATCATTAAGCTGGAAGATATTATCAGGATACAGGAAACCAACGATGGAATTATGATACATAAACTAACAGGAAAAAATCCAACTCTAAAGATACCACATCACGAAAAAGAAATGTTAAGGATCATTTTAACGAGATTGTCGTCTTTGAATTATTAGTTGTGTAAAATACCGCACAACCAAATGCAGAGGCAGAAGAATCAAACAACATCATATTGATAGCAAAATAAAACGACCGTCATAATATAATAAATGGCGATTGAGGGTAAATACACCCTTTTTTAATAAAAAATAATATGTATTAAGAGTAGTTCATATATTTATAACATTAAACAAATTAGGAATATGTACAATGGAACATGTTATGCCTGTTTTGACGGCGACAACGATATCAATTATTATAGATTAATGCAGGCCTGGCACGAAAATGAAAAATTTGATTTTACTTTTGTAAATGCTCATGATCTAACTCAAGCAAGGGATAGCAGTTCTGAAGAAACTATCAAACGCAGTTTAAAAACGAGATTGAATGCAAGTGATGTTTTTATTGTTCTCATTGGAAACAGTACGCAAAATCTTTACAAATTTGTAAGGTGGGAAATTGAAGTAGCGATAAATATGGGTATTCCCATTATTGCTGTAAACTTAGATAAGAAAAGGGAGATAAACCGAGTACTCTGCCCACCAATATTAAGAGAAGAGCTGGTTATTCATGTACCTTTCGGCCACAAGATTATTGACTATGCGATCAAAAATTGGCCATCGGCCTATAAATCACATCTAAGCCAGGGACATTCTGGGCCGTATAATTACGTACAATCAGTTTACGATAATTTAGGGCTATAAAATGAATTACCATTTACGTTCCCTTAGAACAAAATCTTATTGGCTTTATGCGCTATGGAGCGTAGACTCCGTAAAAACCTTCATTGCCGTGGTGGGCGGAACATGGACTATTGTGGATATTTCTGATTCATTTCACTTAGTCGATAAAACCACATTACCCGCATTTTGGATCTACATACTTATTCTTGTTGGCCTGATTACTGTTATTTTCACTAGACGTCCAGTAAAGAAAATAACTTATAAATATCCAGGGCAGGACCTTTCAATTGAGGTTCATATAGATGATATATTCAATATAGCAGGACAAAAGGTCATAAGTACAAACACCACATTTGATACAAATATTGCAAATGGGGTTATTTCTCCAAGAAGCCTTCAAGGCCAGTTTACTGAAAAATTCTACTCTGAACGTATCAATCAATTAGATCAAAAAATAGAAGAAGGGCTCTCTGGCTTAGAATATACATCTGTCAATAAAGAGTCAGGGAAAAAACACAGATATGATTTTGGAACAACAGTAAAATTTAGAGAGGGTGATCAGTTCTTTTATTGGTTTGCAATGTCCGATCTAAATTTTAATAATAATGCCCGTACCACTCTGAATAACGTTCAAAAATCACTCGATGGACTTTGGGACTTCATTGCAAATAAAGGCGAACAGATTGATACCGTTATACCTGCTATAGGATCAGGTCTCGGAAGACTTACAACCAGTAGGAAAAAATTAATTGCTATCATCGCACAGTCTTTTATTAATGCATCTGAAGATCAGATTTTTTCTAATAAATTAATAATCGTTGTGCATCCGAGTGATGTTTCAAAATCTTCGTTGAACCTTTTTGAGGTTAAAGATCTTTTAAAACATTATCTTCCTTAAAGATTCTCGATCAATATTATCTGCCAAGTAAATATTGCGGTCTGGAATTGCGGATTTCCGCTAATTCGAATTCATTATATCTATTGCCGACAGACAGACTAAAAAACTCATAGGAAAGATATTTTCTCGCATATTTACTGATGGAAAAATTAAAGGATAATGAGCCATAATGATTCTCACCATAGTTGCCAACTTGCCTGAGTATGCCTTTTGATATCAAACTTGCTACTGTAGGATCAATAAAGGGAAGCGCAAGTGTATCTCTATTTTGCAAATAGAATTCTCTTAATAAATATTTTTCTGTAAGATCCATTGAATATACATTTCTCTGTATATTTTTTTTATGCCAAAACCACTTCCATTCGAACGAAATTTTATTAAAGAACCAGTATAATATCCTAATCAAGATAAAAGCAGACGAAATTAAAAACACTATCCCTAACCATTCTCCATACCTAACTTTCAATGAAGCCAATCCTAAAATGTTAATATAAAAGGATGATGCTAGTAATAAGAACCCACTTAAGGTTGCCAATAGGATCCAGATCCGAGAAGAAACCTTACCCTCAAAAATGTATTTGATAATTTCTGTCATAATCAAAAGTAACTTATTTGTTACAATCAAATATAAACATTGGATTCAAGACTTCAAGTATTATTTGCATTTTTTTGATAAACAGTAATTT
>NZ_JBFTQI010000242.1:0-7522 GCF_056398925.1 Pedobacter sp. 01T416_2 | reverse complement strand
GTGTTTAAGCTTTGTCTGCGTCAATCTGCGAGATCCGCGGGAGATATATTTGTTCCCGTAGATTAAAGATGATAAGCGCCGAAATTTGGAATTAAGGGTTTTTGAGCTTTTGTCTGCGTCAATCTGCGAGATCCGCGGGAGACCCTCAAATTGGGGAGATAAACACAGAAACTCCTAATTTCTTCGTATTTTTCAGCAAATGAAATTTTTTATTAAAATTCAATCCTTTATAAATGAAAAAAAACCTATTACTTTTCAGTTGCGCGCTCCTGTTCTTTGGCTCCTGTAAACAAGGTGCAAAAAGTACTGGTGTTGGTGCCGATTCTTTAGCCATTAAAGCCATTAACGATTCGAGTTTAACCCAATATTTATCGGTAATTGCGGCTGATAGTTTAGAAGGGCGAAAACCTTTTACCAATGGAGAAACCAAAACCATTAATTATCTAAAAACTCAGTTCGAAAAACTAGGCCTGCAGCCGGGGAATGGAGATAGTTTCTTTCAGGAGGTACCCATGGTAGAAATTAAATCTGTGCCAGAAGATAAAATGGTTCTCAAAGGAAAAACTGCATCCTTAACACTCAATTATTTAACCGATTTTGTGGCTGGCACGCGCCGTGTGCAAAATGAGGTAAGTATGAGTAACTCACCGCTGGTTTTTGCGGGGTATGGCATTGTTGCGCCCGAGTATGGCTGGAATGACTATGCGAACCTAAATGTAAAAGGGAAAACGGTAGTGGTGTTGATTAATGATCCGGGCTTTGCTGATTCTACCTTGTTTAAAGGTAAAAATATGACTTACTATGGCCGATGGACCTATAAGTTTGAAGAAGCGGCAAGACAGGGTGCTACAGGGATTATTATTGTTCATGATACTGAGCCTGCAGCTTATCCCTGGACAGTTGTGCGCAGTGGATGGTCGAAATCTAAACTTACCCTGCAAAGCGAAGACAATGGAATGAGCAGGACTGTAGTAGAAGGCTGGATTACTTTAGATAAGGCGAAACAACTATTTGCACTGGATGGTAAATCATTCGATCAATTGGCTTTAAGTGCTCGGAAAAAGGGTTTTAAAGCTGTTGATTTAAATATTACCACCTCATTAAAGGTTAAAAATACCATCAAAAAATCGGTTACTTATAATGTTCTGGCTAAAATACCAGGCGATAAGCGTAAAGATGAAGCTATTATTTATTCGGCACATTGGGATCATCTAGGTGTGGGAGAAAAAATACAGGGTGATTCTATTTATAACGGAGCGGTTGATAATGCAACAGGCGTAGCTTCTTTATTCGAAATTGCTTCGGCCTTTAAAAAGTTACCTAAAGCTCCCGGACGTACGATTTTGTTTATTTCTTATACGGCTGAAGAACAGGGGCTTTTAGGCTCTGAGTATTATGCCAAACACCCAGCTTTTCCTTTGGCTAAAACGGTTGCCAATATCAATATGGATATGATGGGTATAGCCGGTAAAACCAAAGATATTGTGGTATATGGCTTTGGCCAGTCAGAACTCGAAGATTATGCTGCTGCGGCGGCTAAAAAGCAGGGGCGGGTAATCGTGCCAGATCCTGTTCCGTCATCGGGATTATACTACCGTTCTGATCATTTTAATTTGGCCAAGGTTGGTGTACCCTCATTGTTTACAGGTTCTGGCGTAGATAATATCAAAAACGGCAGGGCATGGGGATTGAAGCAGGTAGCCGATTTTACCAAATTTCGTTATCATTCGCCACAGGATAATTTCGATGCAAAAACATGGGATTTATCAGGTATTGTAGAAGATGTAAGAATGCTCTTTGATATGGGGTATCACATCAGTAATGAAGATTCGTATCCGAAATGGAAAGACGGCTCTGAATTTAAAGCCATCAGAGAAAAGAAGTAAACAAAAAGCGTCCCGATGGTAAACCGGGACGCTCTTCGAAAAAAAAGTCATTTATTAAATTTCCCTTAAGGGAGAATTAATTAAAAGTAGAACTGAACACCTAATCTTGGTGCGAAAGTATCAGCGTTTAAACCGAAAGTGTTTGTTTTTAATTTAGCACCTGTACCTTCTGCTTTCAAAGTATAGTTTTCATAACTTAAACCTTTAACCGAAAGTTCGATACCGATTCTTTTTGTTGGGAAAAACGCAAATCCTGGAGCAAGTTCTACACCGATTTTAGTAGTAGTACCCAATTTAACTGCGTTATCGCCGTTAGCATCAGTTGCTTTTAACTCACCAAATGCCAATGGCACTGATAATTGTCCGAAGAATTTAAATTGATCAGATAAACCAACATAGTAACGTCCGAAAGGAGCAACTTTAAAAGCGCCATCCTGAGTTTTGTTGCTTACTTCTTTATTGTATTCGTAACCAACACCCGTACCGATTGCAAAATTGTTGCTGATAAAATAACCAACACTTGGTAATACGCTAAAGCTGAAATCTGCTTTTGGAGCACCGTCTACTTTTGTAGAGTTTACACCTACGTTACCGCCTAACATAAAATTTCCTTTTTCAGTTTGTGCTTGTGCACCATAAACTAAACCTGCTACTGCTACTAAAGATAATAATAGTTTTTTCATCTTTTTTATTATTTATTTGTTATAAAAATATAGTCAATTTTACTTTTTTAATTCCTGACTATATTCGAATAAAAGTCAACACTTGTGCCAAAAAACTTTGCCTGCGTCATCAAAAAATCAGTTTTTGGTCAACTGCTTAATTGTTAAACAGATATAAAATTAGTGTTAAGTCAATATTATTTTCGCGTGACTAAAAATTAATCGACTGATTAATTTTTTAGACATGACAGATTGACAATCTGACTTTTTTTGTATAAATGTCAGATTGTAAAACGCCGAAAATGTCAGGTTTTTGGGAAGGACCTGCCGCTGTTTGATTAAACCTTACAGGCAGAAATTAAATTTTCTATTTTCTTTTTAATAATACCGATGGTTTTCTCGTCGGTTAGATTTCCTTCGGCATCGAATTTATTTTGAGCCTGGGCAACTAAAACTTCTGGTTGTAAAACCGGATTCATATTAAGGAAGGTAAAAACAGGTAAAAATGCTGTTTGCATTCTAACCGTTCCCCACATTCCCTGTGTTGCGCCCATCACGGCAACTGGTTTATGCATCAAAGGCGAATCTTTTCCACGGCTGGCCCAGTCGATGGCATTTTTTAATCCACCGGGAATAGAATAATTATACTCAGGAGAAACAATAATAAAAGCATCTGCAGTGGCAAGGGCATCTCTGAATTTCGTTACGCTTGTTGGCCTTTCTTCAGCTTCGGGTAAATCCAGGTCTGCGTTATAAACAGGAATATCATCAAAAGTCACCGTTTCGAACTGGATGCCTTCGGGGAGTAAATCGCCTGCGACCTTTAGCAGCATGGCATTGTACGATCCCTTTCTTAAACTTCCGCATAAGCCAACAATTTTTCTGTTCTTTTCCATAGCTATAAAACCAAAACTTTATAAAAATGTTTGGTTTTTGCAAGGACAAAGGGTATAGTTTAAAAAATTATAATCACTATTTTTGGAGGCATAATTTACCGATATGACTGAGAATAGCACGACCACTTCCATTATTGAAAAAACCGTTTTTCCGATACTTTTCGCTTTAAGTTTTTCGCATTTACTTAATGATACCATACAGTCGTTAATCCCTGCAATTTATCCTATCATTAAAACCAGTTATCATTTAAGTTTTTCGCAAATTGGTTTAATTACTTTGACCTTTCAGTTAGCCGCATCACTGTTACAGCCTTTTGTGGGTTTGTACACTGATAAAAAGCCTCAACCATACTCGTTGGCTGTTGGCATGGGTTTTACCCTGATCGGGTTAATTTCGCTTTCACAATCAACCCATTTTTACACCATATTACTTTCAGTATGTTTTATTGGGATAGGTTCTTCTATATTTCACCCCGAGGCGTCACGTATGGCACACGCCGCATCAGGAGGGAAGAGGGGATTGGCACAATCTGTTTTTCAGTTAGGCGGTAATGCAGGCAGTTCTTTAGGTCCGTTGTTGGCTGCCTGGATTATTGTTCCCTACGGACAGTTCAGTGTTATCTGGTTTTCGGTAATTGCACTTTTGGCCATTATTATTTTAACCTATGTAGGCAATTGGTACAGGGGATTTATGCTTTCGAGAAGTAAAAAGATCAATATTCAAACTGTTGTGAATCAATTTTCGAGAACTAAGGTGATTTTCTCTGTTTGTATTTTACTCTTATTGATTTTCTCGAAATATTTCTACATGGCGAGTTTAACCAATTATTTTACCTTTTACCTGATCGATAAATTCCATGTTTCAGTGCAAACCTCACAGATCTATTTATTTGTATTCTTATTTTCGGTAGCTGCGGGAACCTTGCTTGGCGGACCAATAGGCGATAAAATAGGTCGTAAATATGTAATCTGGGCATCCATATTGGGTACTGCTCCATTTGCATTATTACTGCCACATGCCAACCTGTTTTGGGTAGGTGTACTTATCGTTCCCATCGGGATGATTTTGGCGTCAGCATTTTCGGCAATTTTAGTTTATGCACAGGAACTGATCCCCGGCAAAGTTGGTTTGGTTGCTGGATTATTTTTTGGCTTTGCCTTTGGCATGGGTGGCATCGGATCGGCGCTATTGGGGAAATTGGCTGATTCTACAAGTATTGAATACGTATTTAATGTTTGTGCGTTTCTGCCTTTAATCGGTTTACTAACCGGATTCTTACCGAATATTGAAACGAGAAAGAAATAAAAGAGAAGAACTGTAGGCAATGGGGAGTCGTCATTGCGAGAAGGCTTTTTCAGCCGACGAAGCAATCTTACTACGATCGCTACTAGCGTGTGCTTTAAGATTATTCATTTGTGCAGTTGTTTTTACAGGCATTCATGAGCTCACTTCGTTCGGTTATCTTCGTGCCTCGCAATGACGATTTTTCTTTGTAGATCTGTAAATGATAGCCTGTCGAAGGACTAGCCAAAATATATGTTTTTAGCGTTTCGACAGGCTCTCCTTAGGAGTCCTTTGGACAGCGTGGCAGATTAGATTCGAAATTAACTTTGTAAAACAGCCTCTATTAGCTTAAAAGTGAAAGTTAAATCCAAGAAATGGGTTAAAAGTGTTAAACCCMAAATCAAATGCCTCCGTTTCGTACCAAATATTTGAAGGCTCTTTACCGTCGTAATCAATTTTATTGTATGATAATAAAGGGAAACCAAGTTCTATACCCAGTTTTTTCGTCGGAAAAAATGCTAGGCCAGGTTGTATAGATGCATGATATTGTGTGAATTTTGAACTAAGAGGATAATTATAAGTATAGGTACTGGTTTCATTGGTTTTTATAATACCAATCGTTCCACTAAACTGTCCAAAGGCTTTAAGTTTGTCAACAATATCTACATAATATCTCACTACAGGGCCCACTGAAAAACTTTTTTGTTTACTTGTTCTTGTAGAGGTTGTGTTGAAATTAGAATCAAAATTACTATTGAAATTTTTACTATAGCTAAAACCTGCAGTCAATCCAATTGCTAAGTTTTTAGAAAAAAAATGTGCATAACTCGGATTGATGCCATAAAAATTTCTTTTTTCGTAACTTGGCGATTCAGTTTTTGACGAAGAAATACTTAAACTTCCTCCAATTAAGTTGTCTCCTTTTTCTGTTTGGGCATGAGTTGTCATGACGATAGCGCATAGTGCTACCAACGTTAATAATTGTTTTTTCATTTTTCATTTGTGTTTTTTGTGTATTCAATAATAAAATAAAAAAAGTACAAAAACTAATTATTTAGTTGATTTGTTTTTAAATCGTTGTAGATCAGTAAATAAAAAAATACAGCCTAAATATTAGGCTGTATTCCATGGTTTATTAGGTTGTAAATTATTGACAGTTGAGTCTTTCAATGAAGTAATAGGTGTCCAATGTGTCTTCCGATTCGGAATCATCATTTTCATTTTGGATTGATTTTACTTTTCCATCACTATTTTGAGCGCACTGTTATTATACTCAATTTGATATTACCAATTGATTTAATTTTTCCATCTTCCGATTTAAAAACCGAATTATAATATTCAATTTTAATACCATCAATAGATTTGATTTTTCCATCCTCAGAAGGGAATACGCTGCTGTAATATTCTATTTTACCACGAAAGCGCTGAGCATTTGCCTGGCTGGAAAGGCTTAAAAGAAATAATAAGCTTATGCTTGTTAGGCTTAAAATTTTGGTGAATATATTTCTCATCTTATTGGACGTTAAAAATGGTAGTTGAAAGTAACAGTTGGAGTAAAATTCTGAAGTGCCAGCCTTAAATTATTGGTTTTGTCGTAATTATACAGCGATTCTTCAGCATAATAATTTTGATGAAAGAAGGTTACTATAGGCACCGAAAACTCTAATGCGGCATGTTTCGATACGAAATAGGTAAAACCGGGGCTTATACTTGCTCCCCATCCCTTTATTTTGGCATCAGTTCTGATCAGGTAACCTTCATCATCGATCCTGTTAAAGGTGTTGATTTGAAGGAGCAGATTAGCTTGCATAAAAAACTTGAAGCGCTCTTTAACATCAATATATTTACGTACGAAAGGAGAGATACCAAGACTAAATTCCTTTACCCCGCGCTGTTCTTCGTAATATCCATATTCGTCGTTCCATGCGATATAACTTTCGCCCCTAAGCTTCGAAAGACTTAAAGGGATTTCTAAGCCTATGGCAAAATTTTTAGCTAAAAAATAACCTCCCCTGGGTGTTAATGTAAATGTGTTCAAACTAGCCGATGAATTATTTTGTTTGGAAGTTCCAAAACTCAGGCTTCCGCCAACAAAGCCGGTTCCTTTTTCAGTTTGGGCATAGCAATGCCAACTGACGGCGCATAGTAGCACCATGATGATTAATTTAGGTTTCATTTTATTTGTGTTTTGTGTGTAATCAATAATAATCATTATTGAAACAAAAAGCAAGAAAATGAACTATCATGTTAGTTACCTAAAATGTATTTTTGAATTAGGGCTCAATAAACGGCTGTCATTTCGCACGGATTGCAACGTAGCCGGGAACTACATTAAGTGCTCAGCGAATCTAAATCCATCTAGGCAACGATTCAGTTGAGATGATATTTTCTATTGAGAGTTGCCATTCTGAGCGTAGTCGAAGAATCTTCAGGCAAAAAATCGTCATTTTGAGTTTAAGTTTATTGCATAAAAATCAATATGAATGATGTATAAAATTATTTTATTTTGTCCTGCTGGGCAGGCTTGCCTCGGCTCGCCGCCGCCGAAGGGCTCCTTCTTTTTGGCGTCAAAAAGAACCAAAAAACGCCGGCTGAAAATTTTTCTTTTAAAGCCAGTGGGATGGCTTTGTCAATCGAGCCCGAAAAATTTGTTAGGCCGGATTTAAGTAGAACGGAGATACGGTTCTACGGCCTAGTTGGGTGGAAATACAAAACCAATATATTAATGGTAGCGGAATGGAACGCAGCCGAGAATCACCTAAGTGCTCAGCGCAGCTAAATCTGTCTAGGCAC
>NZ_JBFTQI010000241.1:0-7540 GCF_056398925.1 Pedobacter sp. 01T416_2 | reverse complement strand
GTACGACAAAACGGATAAGGGTGAAATTCTAATTTACGACTTAAAAACCTTGAAATTGGTTAGTAAAATTTAAGAAAAGATTTTACAAAAGTTTCGCCAATATAAATTGAGAATAAACCTCATAAACTAACTGTTAATACATTTTAAATACGCTCCAATGAAAATATTTAATGTACAGCCGATCACAATAAATGAGTACATCTATAATGATGAATTTCTTTCAGAAAGCCAAACAAATAGGTGCTACTCATCAGGCTTTGAAATTACCGGCGAGAAAAATGAGTCGCTAAACACAATGTACATCACATTCGATATTGTTTATAATGTGGGTAGTACCAATGATGAGGAAGTTGTTACCCACACTGGTCCGGGTAAGTACAGCATCGCCATTTCATTTGAAGAAGGTGGAGACGTATTTATTTCTTACAAAAGTTCTTGTCAGTTTAACTTCGAAAGTGAAGGCTTCGACGCTGATGTAACTTCCTTAACTGATTTTTTAAGGGATTATCAAGCGCATACCAGATCATTTTTTAATCAATACGGACATAAGCCCTTAATCGCAATTGAAGAAGAAACACGAAAACAACAGCCGCTACTGGCCGATGCCGAAATAGCAATCGAAAACTTACGGGCGAATAATATGTACGAGTTTTAACGCAACCTGCTTCAGCTATAAAAAGCACTTATCTTGCAAAACGTCTTTATTAAACTTATCTCCGGTATATTATCTATCCCACCACACCCTAGCAGTAAGTACATCACCTCCAGCTATTCTGGCTACAGCATCTTTATAATTTTGGGGGTTGTTCAGCACCTCTGTTGATAGGTAGATCATCCTGCGGGGAATGGTGCCATTGGTAACGTTGCCTTTGTAATTTACGGGAATAAGCTTGGGATAATCGCTCCTTTTCCAGTTTAGCCAGGCTTCTATAAAATTAAAATCCGTTCCTGTAGTTACCCAGTATTGTGTATTGATTGCGCTTAGTGCATTTTGTGTACTGCTTTCATCAAGTGGATTCAGGTTTACGAATGCAGTGATTTTATTGGCATCAACCGCAGCTAAAGGATCCAGCTGTGCAAGCGATTGGATTGCGCCGGTTAAGCCATTGGTGTAGTGCAGGTTTGCAGTTCCGCTTATATTCCATCCTCTCACTTTAGCTTCTGCAAGCAAAAATTCGATTTCTGCGTAACTCAGGATAAAAATTGGGCCACCTAGTTTAAGGTACATCGCGGTGCGTGGTCTGGAATACTTTCCGAGCGGGGCAAGGTCACTTCCGCTACCTGTACCACCCGGATAGTTTGGCGAACGACTGATATCGGTGGTTCCACCCTGTAGATCGTATCCATTTGGCATCCCAAGCTGAACAGCTGCATCGGTATTTCCGCTTAAATTCTGATCTGCATTTTTGGCCAATCCATCTTTCGGTACTTCACCTATCACTTCCAACCTGGGGTCGTTGGTATTTTTTAACTGATCAATTAGGGTTTTACTCCACCGTACTTCCAAATAGTCGGAAAATGTTCTTAAAGCAAGCGATGTCCCATTTTGGCTGTTAAAAGAAGAAGCATCGGTTAAAAGAATCGCATTGTCGTTAATACTGTTAAAAGTTTTGCCTGCAGCCTTTTCGGTCCAAATTCTGGCCTTCTCAGGATCTACTTTCGTTAATCGCATGGCAATCCTAACCATTAACGAATAACCAAATTTTTTCCATTTACCGATATCGCCTTTATAAAAAAGATCAGCACTTGGTCCGGGTTTTTCGATATCCAATTGCGCGGTAGCCGTTTCGAGATCGTTCAGCATGTGGGTATAAATATCTTCCTGACGATCGTAAACGGGATATTTAACACCTTGCATCGCTTTAACAGCCTGTGTATAGGGCACATCACCATAAGTATCGGTAATCCGTTGCAAAATCAATACGAACATAATATCACCAATCGCAATCAGGTTTTTATAGGCCGCTGGATCTTTTAATCGGGCCAGTCGTTGCATCTCTCTGATGTAAGAGGCATCAGCATAACCTTCATCAAAAATACGACCCTGATAATCGGTAAAACTGCCCACGTTGATGTATTTATCACCATTGTTGTAATAATAATAAGTTGAGGCAAGCAACTGCATCATGGTACTCTGATACAAAAGCTGATAATAGCCCAGGTTGGCGTATTTTAACTGTGCCTGTGCGAGTAGACTGTTTGGATCGTAATTGTCTTCTGTGAGTTTTGTTGGATCGGTATTGATTTCGTCCAGCTTTTCCTTAGAACAACTGCCCATTAAAGCCAGGAAAAAAGCACCCAAAACACACAACTTTCTCATGGCCATCTTATTTGAATTTAAAATTAAAATTAACCCCAAATGTACGTGTTGCAGGCAATGAAGCCCCTTCTATCCCGGCATAACCCAATGTTGGCGAGAACTGCGATTCAGGATCTATATTTTTAGTGTATTTAAGCAAAGTAAACAGGTTCCGCGCGACCATATCTATCCCTATACTACTAAAAGGTGTTCTTTTTAAAAAACGTTCGCTAAAAGAATAACCTAATGTGGCCTGCCTTAGCTTGATAAAACTGCCATTGAGTACCGATAATGCAGAAATATTGGTGGCCAGTTCAGGGTAATAGGCATAAGCCGGAACATTAATCGTGTTCTTCTGCCCATTTTCTAACACGCCATCGGCAACAATCCCTGTCTCCCTACCCAATAAAGTTGCCTTGTTTAAGCCAAGTACATAACTGTAATATTCTGTTGCGGATAGGATTTTATTGCCAAAGCGATAATCGATCAAAAAGGAAAAACTAAACTGTTTATAGCTAAAACTGTTGCTTATCCCTCCATATAAAGTAGGCATGGTGCCGCCCATTGGAATAAAATTACCCCGTTTAGGTATGCCATCCGATCCGATAATGATGTTTCCATTAGCATCCCGCAGATAATCGTAGGCCATAATCTGCGTAATCGGTTTACCAACCACCAGCGCAGTATTGGCATTTAATGGCCGATAGGTACCTGTCAGGGTATAATTACTATTACCATCGATAGAAAGCAGGGTATTCTTTACCTTGGTCATGTTAAAGTTGATCTGCCATTTGCCCGTTGTTGTAAGCAAGGGCGTATAGCCTAAAGCCAGTTCTATCCCTGTATTCCGGGTTTCACCAAGATTGACATAGGCGGAGGTAAAGCCTGTGGTAACTGATTGTTTTGCATTAATAATTTCGTTGTGGGTTATGCGGTTGAAATAGGTAAAATCGACATCCAAACGGCTATTGAAAAATTTAAGGTCGAGGCCTGCCTCTATTTCATTTAGGGTAAACGGTTTTAAATTGTAATTGGGTAAATCTCCTGAAAAACCACCTACAGGCACACCATTTACCTGATTATCTACGGTATAATAGATTTGCGTGGTGTACGGAACAATGGGCTCGCCACTGGTTTTGGCAAAATCCAACCGCAATTTACCAAAATCGAGACCCTTTAATCTCAGCAGATCTGAAAAAATAAAACTGCCCGATACACCGGGTACAAATATGCCCCGGTTGTTAGCAGGCAAGGTAGAATAGATATCATAACGCCCGGTAACGGAGAAGTTAAGATAACGCTGATAGCTGAGATCGGCAGTGTAATAAGCCGATTCGGTTACAATTCTGGATATGGCCAATGTTTTGGTACTGGTAATCAGATTTTCTGGCACATACAGATATGGCACTTTAAACTGCGATCCTTTCAGTTTTTCGGTATTGCCCTTTCTTTCGCGATAATTTGCGCCCATTGAAAATTCGAGGTTCAATTTATCGCTCAGGTTTCTGGTTGCACTAAACAAAATATCGCTATTAAGCTCTGAAGTATGGTTTTGATCATAGGCATTTATACCGCCCTGCCTGTTAATGGAAAATGCAGTCCCTGTAGGTAAAACACTCACCACTTCATCTTTACTCGAATCGTAGCCAATTCTGCCCTGCAGTGATGCCCAGCTGGCCAACTTATATTTTAATACGGCTGATGTGATATAACGGTTTCTATTGGCATAATCGGCCTGTTTGTTCATTAAAAAATAAGGATTGGTTTTATATTCATCCGCATTCCACCGCGTTTCAAAACCTGTTTCAGTATCAAAACCAGGGGCTAAGATCGATTGATCTAAACTGGTTGCTAAAGCTGAAATCCCATAATTTGCATTTAAAGGGCCATCACTGAGGTAACTTTTGTTTTTGTTCCTTTCGTAAATGTAGTTACCGGTAAAGCTCAACGATATTTTAGAACTTAGCGCTACTGTACAATAAAAATTTAACGTTTTACGGTTTAGGGATCCATTGCTTAAAACAGAGTTGTAATCTAAATTAGAAACCGAAACACGATAGTTGTTATTGGTATTTCCACCAACCAGCGATAGTGTATTAATAAAGGCTGGAGCGGTGCGGTAAAAAGTCTGGATGTTATTTTTAACGGGAGCATAAGGGCGCATAGAACCATCTACCTGAGGGCTTAATTTACCGTCCATAAGTTCTCCCCAGCTCAACAAACCCGTGGTAATTGCATTGTACAGATCGGCAGGACGTTTATTTTGTGTACCCTGACCGTACAAATATTGAAAATCAGTAGAATTAACCGGCACATCGAAGGCCAGGTTTGCATTGTACTCCAGCCTTGGTCCGGTATTTTCTCCACCGCTTTTCAGGTTGATGAGGATTACACCATTTGCAGCCCTTGCGCCATATAAAGCCGAAGCGGCCGACCCTTTCAATATCGTAATGGTTTCAATATCATCTGGGTTAATGTTACTAATGCCATCGCCATAATCGGCCCCGCCATATTCATTTGCACTTCCACGAATGCTGTTATCAATGGGGACACCATTTACGATAAATAACGGAGAGGCAGCAGTCATACTGGAAACACCACGGATGAGTATGCGTGCCGCAGATCCCGGACCACCGTTTACACCAGTAATGTTAAGTCCCGCTACCCTACCCTGTAGCGCCATAATCATATTACTTTCTCTTGCCTTGATGATTGAAGAACCTTTAATGGTAGTTAAGGCATAGCCAACTTTATGATTATCTTTTTCGATACCCAAAGCCGTAATTACAACCTCTTTTAAAAAACGGACACTATCAGAATCCATTTTTCCTTCGGTATTTTTTCTGATTACGATTAAATTATTCGGCAAAAGAGAATAGGTATAATCACTATTGCGCAGCAATTGATCGATCACCTTTATGGCCTCCTCTTCTTCTACCTTGATTGATACCTGATGTTTAGGGATTTTAGATTCACTATAGGCGAAATGATAAACAGTTTGTTGTTGTATAGCTTCAACAACCTGCTCAAAATTTACTCCGTTAAAATTTAAGGTTACTTTAGTTTGCGCATTGCTACATAGCGGAAAAATCAATCCAATTAACAATATGATTCTCTGCGCACAATTCATGGCTACAAATATACATTGCTTAACTGTTTGTCCTAACGGTAGATATAGACATTTTTCCCCTTTATCGAATAATTGAAATTTTCGATCAGTTTTAGCACATTTAAAGCTTCGGCAATGGTTTCTTTATCTACATGTCCGGTAAATTTCGCCGTTTTAAGATCAGCTTCTTTAAAGGTTATTTTAACATCGTACCACCGCTCAAAAAGCCTGGCAATTTCATCAAAACAGTTGTTTTTATAGATGAGTTCGTGGTTTGTCCATGCGGTTTCCATTACTTTGTCGGTCCCTGTTCCACGATAATGGGTGAGCTGGCTTAAATTTGGTTTGCTACCCACCAAGGTAAATTTATCGTTTGGCTTTAAGATAAAAGTTTGCTTGGTGTTATTTTTAAGCGAGATAGCAACGCTTCCTCTAATTAAGGTAGTTTCGGTAAAAGCATCATTCTGGTAAGCTTTAACATCGAATGCGGTACCCAGTACTTTTACGGCCAATTGCTCGGTGTGCACAATAAAAGGGTGTTTAGGATCTTTTTTAACATCAAAAAATGCCTCACCAGATAAGTAAACATCCCTGGTATCTGCAGTAAAATGATCCGGATATTTTAAACTGCTTCCCGAATTTATTTTCACGGTAGAGCCATCGGCCAGTACAATGGTTTTAATTTCGGTTGCCCTGGTTTGCGCTTGTTGCAAAACCAGCTGATCTGTTTTATTGAAGAAAATAGCTTCTCTGTTATACACCAAAACGCCAGCCAAACCAATTGCTACAACGGCAGCAATTTTTAGCCAAACACTGTAGCCTTTGTTTTTGGCAACCTTTAAACGGGGTTCATCGGGAATCTGGATCTGGCCCCTGATCCGATCAAAAACAAGATCGATATTTTCTTCTTCAGCTGTTTCAGATTCAAAATAAGTTTGTAGCTGTTTATATTCTGTTCTAAGCGCTTCGTTATCGGCTAAAATCGATTTCAGTTCAACAGATTCATCCGGTGAAATTTCACCGGCCAATTGTTTTCCAAGCAATTCTGTAAATCTTTGATCTGTCATTTTTTTCCACCCTTTATGATATGTTCCTTTTTCTGTTAAAATTGCCTACAAAAAATAAAAAAAAGATAAAGTACCTACTAAGATAATCAGGGAGATCATTTTTCCAAGTTTTTTTTCATCCGCACCTTTGTCTTGTAAGGGCTGTAATATTAAGCGGAGTTTTGCAATGGCCCTGAACAATTGGGTCTGCACCGTTCGGGGCGAAATGTTCAGCAGTTCTGCCACTTCCTTATATTTCATGCCACTTTCTTTAATCAACCTAAAAACCGTGGCTGCCTGAGGTGCCAAACCAGCAATGGCAAAATCAAGTTGCCGGTGCAGTTCTTTGGTTTCCAAAATATACTCCGGCGTTTGTGCTGTTACCGAAACATCCTCTTCAGCATCAACTAAATCGATAAACGTAATTGAAGAATTTTTTTTGAGGTATTTAAGTGATTGATTTTTTACTGCGATAAAAAAATAACTTTCGGGATTTAGTACGTGGGTACTTGTTGCGCGGTTTTCCCAGCATTTAACAAATACCTCCGTAACCAGGTCTTCTGCCGCCTGTTTATCAACCACATAGTAAATAGAAAATTTGATCAACCTACCGTATAGAAAGCGGTAAAGTTGCTCGAAAGATTTTATGTCATCCTCAAGGCAAATCTTATTCCATAAAACGACTAGATCTGGCTTAGCTGCTTTCAACTTGGTTAGTTTGGTGAATCAAATGTAAGGTAATAAAAAATATTTCATAAAAAAATCTTCCCACTGTAGGCAATTTAACAAAAAAAGGACTCTTCATTCGATGCCATAATAAGGCATACGCCATTTATAGATCTATTGAAGCAGAAAACAATGAATAAAAACAAATATGTGATGGGCATTGATATCGGCGGCTCGCACATTACAGCTGCAGTACTCGATATGCAGCAGCGGAACATTCTAAAAAATTCCTATACACGCGAGCGGGTTGACTCTCACGGCTCAACAGGACAGATTATCCACACCTGGTGCAATGCAATTAAAGCAGCTTATAAAAAGGTAGATATCCAAATTGGCCGTTTGGGTATTGCCATGCCAGGC
>NZ_JBFTQI010000240.1:0-7551 GCF_056398925.1 Pedobacter sp. 01T416_2 | reverse complement strand
GATTGTTACCAGTGGAATCAGTACAAACTGCGCAAATATTTTTAAACCTTTCGGGTAGCTATGATCTTCTTCGAGCAATTTATAATCAGTAGGGATTCCTGCTAAAAAGAAAGTAGTATTAAATCCAGCGCTAATGACGGCAAATAAGGTCATATATGTTTGCCACTTTATGTCCGCCTTAAACAATCCATCAATGGCAACCAAGGCCATTGCCAAGCCTGCATATAGTACAGCCGAATAAAGTGCTGAGGTTAGAAATCGAAGGAAAAGCACTTTATTAAACTGCCAGAAGCCATTTACTTTCTCCTGACCCACAAAAGGCGCGAATGCGACCAGCAAATGAAAGGCAAATGCAAATAAGAAAGTGCGGTAAAGATCTGCCGAATAGTTTGTAGGATCGAGGCTGAAGTAAAGCAAAATACAGATCAGTAAGCCTCCTAAGCGCAGTAACCACTTTTTCTTTAATGAGTATTGATTGCGTTCTGAAATTAAATCGAGTGCCAATATGAGCGCAAGTGCCAGGTTTAAAATGGCTATTGCCTTTATTAAATGATCTTTTAAATTCTCGTTCTGTTCTGAATAGTTTCGATAATCAGAAATATGGATATAATAACACCAGCACAATGTTGCGGCAACCGCAAAAATAAATTGTAAGGGAAAACGCTTAATTACAGTTACAAACCCATTGTAAAGCTGTTGGAGAGAGGGTAATTTCATCTGATTTTTTTATTAAAGATATAATCTTTTGTGCTTAATGACTAAGCGTCTGTTTTTAAATTGTTAAAAAAGGTTAAAGCACTATGCACAACTAACATATTAGTTTTATATTCGGCAAACCAAATCTTATCTATGAAACGCCTATTACTCTCGTTGTGCCTTTTCGTTTTTATCTCCACTTATTCGAAAGCACAAAGCCTCCATGCCATTAAAGGCCGAACGATTGATACTGCATCGACAACGCTTTTATCTGGAACCTCTATTGCTGTTTTAAATGCAAAAGATTCTACATTGGTAAAATTTACCCGGACAGCAGAAAATGGCTCATTCGAGCTTAACGGAATTAAAAACGGGAAGTTTATCTTATTGGTTTCTTACCCTAAGTATGCAGATTTTGTAGATCATTTTACGCTCGATTCTACCACTCAGGTTAAAGATTATGGAAAAATTAATCTTACAGGTATGGCCAAAATTCTTGCCGATGTAATTATTAAAGGAAACAGAACAGCCATAAAAATTAAAGGCGATACTACAGAGTTTGATCCCAAAGCATATAATATCGAACCGAACTCCAAGGTTGAGGACCTCATTAAACAATTTCCGGGCTTTCAGGTAGATAAAGACGGTAAAATTACGGCTCAGGGCAAAACAGTACCGAAGGTATTGGTAGATGGTGAAGAATTTTTTGGCGACGACCCAACGCTGGTAACTAAAAACCTGAGGGCAGATATGGTAGAATCTGTTCAGCTTTACGATAAAGCCAGCGATCAGGCTAGTTTTACAGGCATTGATGATGGCGAAAAAACCAAAACACTTAACATTAAACTTAAAGAAGATAAAAAGAACGGCTACTTTGGCAAAGTGCAGGGTGGTTATGGAACAAAAGATTTTTATCAGGGTCAGGGAATGTTTAATAAATTCTGGGGCAAAAAGAAATTTTCGGCATACGGCATTTTGGGCAATAATGGAACAGTGGGCTTAGGCTGGGATGACCGGGATAAATATGGGGGCTCTGGTGGCCTGACGATGAGTGATGACGGTGGGATGTATTTTAGTAGTGGAGGCGATGACTTTGATAGCTATGATGGGCAATATAATGGTCAGGGGTTACCTCTAGCCAGAACCGGGGGCTTGCATTTCGATAACAAATGGAACAAAGACAAGGAATCGTTAAACACAAATTATAAAATTGGGTCAATCAGGGTTCAGGGTGATAAAAACTCAATAAATCAGAACAATTTAGAATCGGGAGTACAGAATAATACCTCAAATGAATCATTCGACAATGACATGTTCAGACAAAAACTGGATGCCATGTATGAGCTAAAAATCGATACTACCTTAACCATGAAAGTTAACGTTGATGGCGCATTGAAAAAAAGTAATACCTCAAACCATTTTGTAACTTCAACTTTCGGTGAGAATGATAAATTCCTAAATTCGTCAGACAGAACGCTAAGCAATGAGGTAGATGATCAAAGTTTTAACATGAACGTTTTATTCACCAAAAAATTAAAGAAAAAAGGGCGTACATTATCATTAAACTTAAATCAATCGATCAACAAAAGTAATAGTGAAGGATACTTAAACTCGCTTAACAAACGGGCAAATGAGACCGGAACAGGAATAATAGATAGTCTTACCAATCAATTAAAGACCAACGATATAACAAATAGTGCCTTTAAGTTAAATGCAGCTTACACTGAACCCCTTTCAAAAACCTTGACGGTAATTATTAACTATGGCCTAAGTTTAATGAACGGGAAATCAGATCGGCTATCCTTTAATCAATCTGGAAGTGGCAGATATGATATTTTAGATACGCTCTACAGTAACAATTTTGAACTGAACCAGACCATCAATCAGGCAGGTGCAATTTTCAATTATAAAAAAGGTAAAACGGTTATCAATTTTGGATCGAAATTTAGTGGGGTAAATTTCAAACAGGATGATATTTACCATAACAAAACCTATGTAAGAAACTTTATTAATTATATGCCCCAGGCAACTTATCAATATCGTTTTTCTCAGCAAAAATCATTACGGATTAGCTATAATGGTAATACCAACCAGCCCACACTTGATCAACTTCAGCCAGTTAGGATAAATAACGATCCATTTAATGTTGTGGAAGGAAATCAAGATTTAAGACCATCATTCAGAAGTAACATCAATGCAAGTTATAACGCTTACAAAGTTTTAACCAATCAATCGGTTTGGTTAAGCGGCTCTTACAGCTTTACTGCAAATCCAATTATTAGCGATGTAACCACCAATGGTGTTGGTAAAAGCACCTATCGTTACATCAATTACAATGATAAAATGCAAACAAATTTCTATTTATATGGACAGATAAGCAGGAAAATAAACACACTTGGCGAAATAAATATAGGCTTAAATGCAAATGCAAATGGGAGTTCTTCTTATAACTTTATTACCACCGATTTAGGCAGAACCTTAAATAACACTAAAAACTATACCTACAGTGGGGGCATCAATATTTCGAAATACAAAGATAAAAGTTATAGTTTTTATACCCGCTTTGGTCCATCGTATAATATGGCTAGAGCAAGTATTGGTAGGAATAGCGATGGATGGGGATGGTCTGGTTATGCGTCGGGCAATGTGCAATTACCAGGGAAGTTTGAAATATCTACAGATGCAGAATACCAGTACAATGGAAAAACACAAGTGCTTACCGAAAGTTTTGAGCGTCTTATCTGGAATGCATCAGTAAGCAAAAAATTCTTTAAAGCAGAAAATTTAAGATTCTCAGCAACTGTAAATGATATTCTTAACCAGAATATCGGCTTTAATCGTTCGGCCAACAATACAACCATTAGCCAAAGCAGTTATACTACCATTAGAAGATATTTAATGTTCTCCGTATCGTGGGATTTTAATAAAATGGGCGGCGGTATTAAAACACAAAAATAACAACTATGAAAACTACACTAAAATATATCATCTTATTTGCTGTTATTTTCATCAGCAAGAGCTTATCCGCTCAAAATATACACTTCGTAAAAAACGGGGTGATCGAATTTGAGAAGAGGTCTAATATGTATGCTTTAATTAAAAAGAAGATCGATAAGGACAATGAAACTTATATGAAAGAGGCATTTGAGCAATATAAAAAGAACAATCCACAGTTTAAAGTTGCCAAAAGTACCTTAAACTTTACCAAGGATAAAAGTTTATATAAGTGGCCAACGGTAGAAGAAACGATGAATAACAATTGGCTATCATCTGATGTGCTGGCTGATTTAAAAAATACCATTGCTACAAATTTCGATTCGCAAACCAGTGCTACGCAAAAAAGTGTTTACGAGGATACTTATCTGGTTAAAGATAGCGTGCGTAAAATTAACTGGAAAATTACCGACGAAACAAGAGAAATTGCAGGTTATGAATGCCGCAGGGCAAATGCCATTATTATGGACTCGGTTTATGTTGTGGCTTATTATTCGAATCAGATTGCAGTTTCAGGTGGTCCTGAATCTTTTACGGGATTGCCCGGTATGATTTTAGGTTTAGCTTTACCCCACGAAAATATAACCTGGTTTGCAACTAAAGTAACAGAAGTTTCCGTGCCAGAAAAAGATTTAGCACCACCTACAAAAGGAAAGCCGACTGATAACAAAGGTTTAAAAGCAATATTACTTGGCGCTATGAAAAACTGGGGCGAATATGCGCACCCAATATATAAGGCTTTTTCACTTTAAGATGTTGATTCCGTTTTTATAATAATACCTATTTTAGCTAATCATTAGTATAGCTATGTATAGTGCACTTTATAACCACATTAATAGATTTATAGATTTGAATAGCGATGAACAAGAAACCCTTGCATTGCTACTCAAATCTTTCTCCGTTAAAAAAAAGGCTTTTTTATTAGAAGAAGGGCAAACCTGCAGGGCGAATTATTTTGTAGTAAAAGGCTGCCTGAGGCTTTATTTCATTGATATAAAAGGTGCTGAGCAAACCACACAGTTTGCCATCGAAAACTGGTGGATTACCGATCTAACCAGCTTTCTATTTCATGAGCAATCTGAATTTTATATCCAGGCAGCAGAAACCACCGAGGTGATAGCCATCGAACATCACCATTATGATGAAATGTTCCATAAACTCCCTAAGCTGGAAAGGTACTTCAGACTGATCTTGCAAAAAAATCATCAAGCTTCACAGCGAAGAATAAAGTTCCTGTATAGCCAAACAGCAGAGGAAAGATACCATCATTTTAATCGTTTATTCCCTGAATTTGTACAGCGTGTACCACAGTATATGCTGGCTTCTTACCTCGGCTTTACCCCCGAATTTTTGAGTAAAATCAGGGCGAAGAAATAGGGCTTTGTTAACCGCAGAACACAGTGTACTCATTTAACATGGGCCTCGGAGACACAGAAAACACGGATAAATATAGTACGGGTATCGAAAAAGAAAACAAATGATCTGTGAGGACACAGACCATGGAAACACTCTGTGTTAATCCGTGCTTCCGTGGCAAAAAAAATGTGCCCTTTGTGTTAGCTAATCATTTCTTAAACTACATTAAGTTTTTTGCTCGTTAAGTTGCAGACCTTTACATCGTAATCAAAAAACAAATAAAATGGAAAGTAGAATTGATATCCCGAAAGTAGAACCTGCAGCTTACCAAGCCATGTACGGTTTAGAGAAATATTTATCAACCAGCAAACTAGATCCAATTCTTTTAGAACTGATTAAAATGCGTGCATCGCAAATTAATGGCTGTGCATTTTGCTTAAATATGCACTCAACCGATGCCCGCAAAATAGGAGAAACCGAACAACGTTTGTATTTATTAAATGCCTGGAGAGAAACAACCTTATTTACGGCACAAGAAGAAGCTGTTTTGGCTTTAACAGAAGAAGTAACCTTAATTAGCCACCATGTTTCTGATGCAACTTATCAGAGAGCTGCAAGCTTTTTTAACGAGCAGGAATTAGCACAGATTATTATGGCTATAGTTACCATTAATGCCTGGAACAGACTGGCTATTACCGCTAAAGTGATGGTTGGCTAACTAGATTCCTCTTTCAGCCCAGCACAAGGACACAATAACACTTGGTTAATTTTCAAAATACCCGGTGCTTTGTGTCTTTGTGCTTTAATGTAGATCGGTAAGGGATAAATTTATAGCACCCTTAACAACAATCCCTTTAAGTATTCTCCTTCCGGAAAAGAAATCCGGACCGGATGATCTTCTGGCTGGCAGAATTGTTTAATAATCTGAACTTCCTTGCCTGCATCAAGTGCCGCCCAGGCGATAATCTGTTTAAAGGTTTCGATATCAACCGCTCCTGAGCAAGAAAAAGTAGCCAATAAGCCTCCTTTTTCAAGCAACAACATGCCTAAACGGTTTAAATCTTTATAGGCTCTCGCCGCGCGGTCTAACGCCGAACGCGATGGCGCATATTTAGGTGGATCCAGTACAATCACATCAAATAATTCGCCTGATTCTTTGAAAGCCCTGAGTTGTTTATTTACATCTGATTGTATGGCTGTTACTTTATCTGTATCGAATTGGTTTAAGGCTACGTTTTGTTTTAATGTTTCTATAGCCAAAGCCGAACTATCAACACTGGTAATGCTTGCAGCACCATTAGCTAAACTATTTAAGCTAAAACCACCACTATAGCTAAAACAGTCCAAAACTTTTTTGCCTTTTGTATAACTGGCTAAAATGTGCCTATTATCGCGCTGATCACAATAAAATCCTGATTTTTGTCCTTCTGCGATATTGATGTGGTATATAATTCCATTTTCTTTTACCTCCAAAAATTCTGGCGGGTTTTCACCCCAGAGCAGTCCGTTTTCGATGGGTAAACCTTCATGGGTACGGGCAGTAGCGTCACTTTTATCAAAGATCCCTTTTGGATTTAATTCAGTTTTTAAAATTTCTACGATTTCTGCTTTCACTTTTTCGATTCCTGAACTTAAAATCTGAAGAGAAAGAAAATCAGCATATTGATCAACAATTAAACCTGGAAGGAAATCAGCTTCGCTAAATACCAGTCGGCAGGTATTGGTCTGTTCGCCTAAAATAAACTGACGTGAAGCAATAGCCTGTTTTAAGCGGTTCTGGTACCAGCTGTTATCAATGGTTTGAGCTTCATCCCATTCCAAAAGACGAACGGCAACACGCGAATTGCTGTTGTAATAACCATAGGCTAGAAATTCATTGTCGAAAGCAAAAACTTTTACTACATCACCATCTTCAGGTTTTCCCTTAACTTTTTCCAATGCTCCGGAAAATACCCATGGATGTCTTTGTAATGCCGCTTTTTCTTTGCCCTTTTTTAATGTGATTTCTACCATGCTGCAAAGGTAATAATTTGTAGGGAGTTTGGTGTAGAGCGTTTGGCGCTAACGATGGATGATAAGTTTGGAGTTGAGGGTTGGAAGTTTAGCGTGCCGTGTACAGCCGCATACCGCTAAACACCTTGCACAAATCGCCAACCGCTTGGCGCTCACCGCTTCTTCACCAATTCGGTATCTAAAACCTTTGTTTCGAATTCAGTTACGGGCCTTTTGGCTTCGATCATCGAGATTAACAGTTCGGTAGCTACCTGCCCCATTTCGAATGCGGGTTGTTTAACCGAGGTTAGAGATGGTGAAAATAATTCGACCAGGTTAGAATTTGTAAAACCTGCAATCGCAATTTTATGTGCCACCTCAGGATTGGTTTTCTTTAGGGCCATAATGCAGCCGGTAGTTAAGCGGTCGCTCGAAATAAAAATCCCATCTGGCTGTAACGGCAAAAGTTCTTTAACCGCCTGTTCCAGCTCTGCACTGTGCATACCTCCATGC
>NZ_JBFTQI010000239.1:0-7572 GCF_056398925.1 Pedobacter sp. 01T416_2 | reverse complement strand
AAGTAGAATAATTCATAATCTTTTTTCTTTTTTAAGGGTTAAACAATTTAATTGATTAATTTTTTAGTAATGCCAAAATTAAACAAAATTTTAAATTTTCAAACTTTTATACAAACTCCGTTCCAAACTTCACAGTAATTAATCATTTTATTACATTTGGCCATTGCCCATATAAAAATATCATTTTCATGAAATATCCTACTATTGATCAGTCATTATTTATTTTAAACAGAAAAAAAATCACTAACAACCTAAAAAACAATTCATTAGCTATATTCAACTCAAGCGATGAATTTCCTAGAAGCGGCGATCAGAACTTTATTTTTAAGCAAAACCCTGATTTATTTTATTTATCAGGAATTGATCAAGAACAAACAATATTGCTATTATTTCCTGATTGTCCTAATCCTTTGTACAGAGAAGTCCTGTTTTTAAGACAGACTAACGATTACATTAAAGTTTGGGAAGGATACAAATACACTAAAGAGCAGGCTAAAGCCGCATCGGGTATTCAAGCGGTATATTGGTTAGAAGATTTTGATAACATATTGCATAGCATTGTGAACTATGCTGAACATATTTATTTAAATACAAATGAGAATGATAGGTATGCCCATGAAGTTCCTTATCGTGATATCCGTTTCATTGAGAAAATGCGGGCAAAATATCCGTTGCATCATTATGAACGTTCGGCACCAATTATGCGAAATTTACGTGCAGTTAAATCAGATGTTGAAGTTGAACTAACTAAAAAGGCTTCAGCAATAACACGTGATGCCTTTATCAGGGTATTAAAATTTACCAAGCCCGGCGTTAAAGAATATGAAATTGAAGCGGAGATTATCCACGAATTTATCCGCCAAGGTGGAACAGGTCATGCCTACACCCCTATTATTGCTTCCGGCCATAATGCAAACATCCTCCACTACAATGATAATAATCAAGAATGCAAAGATGGCGACGTAATACTTTTTGATTTTGGCGCCGAATATGCCAACTACAATGCAGATATGAGCCGATCAATCCCTGTTAACGGTCGGTTCACCCAAAGACAAAAACAGGTATACAATGCAGTATTGCACGTAATGAAAGGGTCGATTAAATTAATTGGCGAAGGAACCATATGGAATACCTACCACGAACAGGTTGGCGAAATTATGACTGAGCAGCTGGTTAATCTTGGACTTATTTCTACAACAGACGTGAAGAACCAAACGGCAGCATGGCCAGCTTATAAAAAATATTTTATGCATGGCAATTCACATCATTTGGGCATTGACGTACACGACTTTGCCGGAAGATACACGCCATTTGCAGCAGGCAATATTTTAACTGTTGAACCGGGAATATATATTCCAGAAGAAGGCCTGGGTATCCGCTTAGAAAATAATATTCTTATCGCCGCAGGCGGAAATGTAGATCTAATGGCCGATATCCCACTGGAAGCTGATGAAATTGAGGAGATTATGAATAGTTAGTTCAGTTGGCCGTTTTCAGTTAACCCGCTTCAAAAAATTATAGGTTAACCATTGCGGATAAATTCATCAGCAAAACGATAAATATTAAAATCATCTTGCTTTAAGGCTGCCTGAACTTTTTCTAGCAGCCTTTTTTTATCAACAATCTTCATTTTTTCATGCTGAATGAGTCTCCAGGCTTTCTCTGCAAACAGAAAAGCCCTTCGATTATGATCAGCTGTAAGCGGCTTGATTATCCAAGCACATAATTCATCAATACCTGTATTTTTATCGGCCACTGTTTTCAATATTGGGATAGTCTTCGTGCCCTGATGAACAATTTTCTTTAAATTATTGGCAAAAATAGCTGCTCCTTCTCTATCAGCCTTGTTTATCACAAAGCAATCGGCAATCTCCATCAAACCAGATTTGATATTCTGCACCTCATCGCCCGATTCTGGAACCAGCACCACGATGGTTTTATCTGCTAATCCGGCAATTTCTACTTCCGATTGCCCAACACCAACAGTTTCCACAATAATCAGATCAAAATTAGCGGCTTTTAAAACATCAACCATCTCGATGGTTTTCGCCGAAATACCGCCCAGAGCGCCCCGGGTAGCCAACGAACGGATAAAAACATTTGGATTGTTAAACTGACCGGCCATGCGGATACGATCACCTAGCAAAGAACCAAAATTAAATGGGGAGGTAGGATCTATCGCCAATATCGCGATGCGCATCCCTTTCGTAACAAAATGACCAGCTATTGCATTTACCAGGGTACTTTTACCGGCGCCTGGAGGTCCGGTAATGCCTAAAACGGGGACATTAACCTGACTATCTAAATCTCTTAAAATCGAATCGGCTGGTGTAATGTTGTTTTCGACAAGGGTTAATGTTCTTGCCAAAACCTTGTAATTCCCGGCTTTTACTTCGCTTAAAATGGATAGATGCGTATTCATCAATAAAACTATCTTTGTACAAATAAACAAAAATTATCAGCTACAAAGCATCCACATAATGAAAGTTACCGGTTTTACCTTTTTAAGAAATGCAATTGTAAACGATTATCCAGCAAAAGAAGCCATACTTTCAGTCTTACCTTTGTGTGATGATTTTATAGTTGCACTGGGCAACTCATCTGATGAGACTTCTGAAATGGTTAAAAGCATCGATCCTAAAATCAGGACCATCGATACCGTTTGGGATGACAGCATAAGGGAAGGCGGTCGTGTTTTTGCTGATGAAACCAATAAGGCCTTAGCAGAAATAAACGAAGATACCGATTGGATGATCTACATTCAAGGTGACGAAGCCATACATGAAGATTATCTCCCCTTGATCAAAAAAGAAATGGAGCTAGCGCTTAACAACAGCAATGTAGAGGCCTTACTTTTAAAATACAAGCATTTTTATGCTTCTTATGACTATCTGGCTGAGTCCAGACGCTGGTATAGAAGAGAGGTTCGGATTATAAAAAATTTACCTGGGGTAAGATCTTACCGCGATGCGCAAGGCTTCAGAATTAACGACAGAAAACTTAAGGTTAAGCTAATTGATGCTTACATTTATCATTATGGCTGGGTTAAACCACCAAAAGGATTACAAGGTAAAGTGCGGAACTTTAATCAGTTTTATCAAACAGAAGAATGGATTGAAGAGAATTATCCCGTGCAGGAAACTTATGATATGCACAATGCCGATCGTTTAGTTCATTTTAAAGGTAGCCATCCAAAAGTAATGCAAGAAAGAATTGCTGCTGCAAACTGGAAATTTGAAAAAGATTTAACCAAGGAAACTCCAAAAATGAATTTCCGTAGGAAGGTTTTGCAAAAAATTGAAGATTTAACAGGAATGCGTTTGTTCGAATACCGGAATTATAAAATTGTAAAGTAGTCTACAATTTAAATCTGTCTATATTTGCATAATTTTTTTTCTTCTAAATACACGATTTAATTAATGGAAAAGCCTAAGGTCTTAGTAACTTTTGATTCGATGAAAGATGCCAATTGTGGCTATTTTTCGTTTGGAAAAGGATTAGGCGACGCATTAATCCAGGAAAACAAAGGAAAGTTTGAATTAAAATTTTATCTTTTCAAACAGACAAAATATCTTTTTAACGGCTTGGTTGATATCATTTATCTTTCGAGATTAGATCGGTTATTTTTTAAGAAAAAAAATGATTTCGAAGTTGTTCATCTCTCTGATCAGACCTGCAGATTAAGACCAAAAAAAGTTAATGCAAAAAAAATAATGACCATTCATGACATGAATAAGGTTCATTTAAAGTTTAGCAGGCCACACAGAATCCAGGTATATCTAAAAAAACTAGGCAAGCTAATATCACAGTGTGATAAAATTGTATGCATATCGCAGTTTGTTGCAAATGATGTAAAACACTATTTCCCTGAGTCAGCAAATAAAATCAGTGTAATTTATAACGGGGCCGATAAATTAGTTTCAGATGAAAATCATCAGCCAGTTTTTAAACCCAGAAAGAAATTTGTATTTACCATTGGTTTACTTTCGGTACAAAAAGGTTTTCACTTATTACCTGCATTATTAAAAGATAACGATTTTGAACTGGTAATTTCTGGAAGGGAAACACCTCACAAGCAGCGAATTTTAGAGGAAGCAGAAAAACATAATTGTCTGGATAGGGTACACATTACAGGGCCAATTAGTGATGAAGATAAAGCCTGGTACTACAAAAATTGCGATGCTTTTTTATTCCCTTCAGTTGCGGAAGGTTTTGGTCTTCCTGTAATAGAAGCCATGCACTTTGGAAAACCTGTTTTCCTCTCCAAATTTACCTCACTCCCAGAGGTTGGCGGCGACGTGGCTTATTACTTCGATAATTTTGAACCTGAACACATGCAGGAAGTATTTAAAAAAGGAATGAATGATTTCGCTCAAAATAATCGCGCTAAAGAAGCAATTGCCCAAGCAGAAAAATTTTCGTGGGAAATTGCAGCCAACCAATATCTGAATTTATATCAGGAATGTTTGGAATAACAGTTATTAACCTGTATTCTATAGCCCAACGGTTGACGCGAAACATTCCGTAAAACAGCATCTCAATCCATTCCATAACCCAAGAATTGTAATTTTAATTTTGTTGGGTTTCTCCATCTTATTCATATGTATGAAAAACCGTACATTTGCTCGGATTTTATTATATTTTTTTCCTACTGGGTACTTCCTGGGTTCTGTTATATATACAATACTTAATGAAAACTTATTTTCGTTTATTATCATTTGCCAAGCCTATTGAAAAGTTTGCCATACCATACGTTATTGCAACCTTACTTTCTATTCTATTCGGAACCTTTAACTTGGCATTGTTATCGCCGCTGTTCGAAACACTTTTAAATGCAAACAAGCAAGCTTGCCAAACGCCAAGCTTAACAGATAAAGCAGCCTCCTCATTTAGCTTATTGGGCAAGTTAAGAGATTTTGTTAACTATTCAATAAAGGTTAACACTATAGAGAGTACGCTGATGTACATCTGTATTATCATTGTTATCTCTGTATTGCTTTCCAATTTGTTCAGGTATTTTTCTCAGCGTTACATGGAAGATTTGAGAGTCCATACGTTGCTAAACTTTAGAAAGCGGGTATTTAACAATGTGATGAACCTTCATGTAGGATATTTTAACAATGAGAGAAAAGGCGATATTATCTCTAAAGTAGCCTCTGATGTACAGGTGGTTCAATTCACGGTTACCAATACATTACAGGTTGTTTTTAAAGAACCTGTAACACTAATTGTATATGTTATTCTTTTATTTAATATTTCAGCAAAGCTTACCTTATTCTCTTTACTGGTAATCCCAATTTCTGCATTTATTATCAGTAAAATTGTAAAAAGGTTAAAGCAGCAGGCAAAAGAATCGCATGAATCCTTTGCGAAAATGATTGGCTTTTTAGATGAGGCATTAAGTGGGATTAAAATTATAAAGGCCTTTAATGCAACAGAACGAATTAAAAACAAATTTAATAAGGAAAATATATACTATTCCAATTTAACACGCAAAATGGTTAGGCGCCAACAACTCGGCTCACCAGTTTCTGAATTTTTAGGTGTCTTAATGATTTCTATTATCGTTTGGTATGGTGGATCATTAATATTACATAATGATAAAAACGCCTTAACCGCATCAGATTTTATTGCTTACATCGCTATTTTTTCCCAGGTAATGCGTCCTGCAAAAGCATTAACAGATTCATTTAGTGGAATCCATTCTGGAATTGCAGCAGGCGAACGGGTTTTAGACCTAATAGATACTAAACCATTGTTGGTTAATGAACCAGATGCGAAAGTTCTTGATGATTTTAACAGTACAATCAGCCTTCAAAATATATCATTCAGTTATGGGGAAAAACAAATTCTTAACTCGATAACCTTCGACATTGAAAAAGGGCAAACAGTAGCACTTGTCGGACCTTCTGGAGGTGGAAAAAGTACATTAATGGATCTGCTTCCACGTTTCCATGATCCAAAATCAGGAACAATTAAAATTGATGGCCACGATTATAGAGAACTTACTGTCGAAAGCATCAGGGCACAAATGGGAACCGTTAATCAAGAGTCTTTTCTATTTAACGATACCATTTTTAATAACATTGCGTTTGCCAAACCAGATGCCACAATGGAAGAAGTTGTTGCCGCAGCAAAAATTGCAAATGCGCACGATTTTATCGAAAATACAGAAGATGGTTATCAATCTTTTGTTGGAGATAGAGGAAATAAACTCTCAGGAGGACAGAAACAGCGTGTGTGTATTGCAAGGGCCGTATTGGCTAATCCACCAATCATGTTGTTGGATGAGGCCACTTCAGCCTTAGATACAGAATCTGAAAAATTAGTTCAGGATGCCTTAAATAACCTGATGAAAAACCGCACCTCAATTGTAATTGCTCACCGTTTAAGTACAATACAACATGCCAATAAAATTGTGGTGATAGATAAAGGCAGCGTAGTAGAAACCGGAAGCCACAATGAGTTAATGAACAAAAATGGTTTATATAGGCGCTTAATCGACATGCAGGCCTTTAACGACTAACATTTAGATGAAGAAAGTACTATTTTTTATGCCTGATAATCCGCTAAAAAAAATTGCGGGCAACAGAACCAGGGTTTTAAGCATGTTAAGCTATTTTAAATCAAGGAATTTTGAAATTGATTTTGTAAGCGAGTATTTCACCGGAAAATGGAACGAGGCAGATATTAAAGCATTTGAGCAAGCAGGCTTAGCCAGTAATACTTATGTAATTAAAAAAAAACCATCTAAAAAGAACATACTCTATTACCTGCTTTTTTATAAACTGCCTAATTTCTTCTATCAGAATAAGGCTTGGTTCTTTCCGCTTCAATTCCCTGAATTGGTGACCTTAAGGTTTAAGAGGGCTTTCAAAAAAATTCTAAAAAACAACGATTACGATTACATCTTTATCAATTATGCCAGTTGGGCTACATTGGTAGAGGGTAACCACTTTACAAAAAAATCAATAAAAGTAATTGATACACACGACTTTATAACCGCTCAACTTCAAAAAAAAGTTAATATTGGTCAGGCTTTTAAAGAAGAAATCAGGAGAATTTCTTTATTTGATATCGCTTTAACCATTTCTGTTGAAGAGCAGTATATTTTTAGTCAATTCTGCAAAAACAAGGTGGTGTTAGCTCCAATGATGCTTGATAAACCACAAAATCTTCATGCTAGTAATGAAAAGTCGTTTGATCTGATATATATAGCTAGCAATAATATACATAATCAAAAAGCTGCCAAGTGGTTTTTTAAGGATGTGTATCCGTTATTACCAACCAGCGTGCAGATATGCGTCATTGGACAGATAAATGAGCATCTTTCAATAAAGGCACCGAATATTGTTTCCGTAAACTTTGCCGAAGATTTATCAATCTATTACCAAAATGCTAAAGTAGCACTGTGCCCTATGCTTACGGGCACTGGAACCAAGATAAAAGTAGTAGAAGCGCTATCTTATGGTCTACCAATCGTTTGTAATACCCGTGGGATCGATGGACTGATCAACAAGACCGACAATGGCTGTTTGGTTAGTGATGATCCCGTTGAATTCGGAAATAACA
>NZ_JBFTQI010000238.1:0-7618 GCF_056398925.1 Pedobacter sp. 01T416_2 | reverse complement strand
GGCCTAACCACTGGGATAGTGCACGTGTTGGGGCTGGTGCGGCACCCATAAAAACCACAGAAGGATGGCTCGAAATCTATCACGGTGCAAACGGAAAACATCAATATTGTTTAGGTGCCTTTCTAATGGATTTAAATGATCCATCGAAAGTACTGGCCAGAACCGATGAGCCGATTATGGTGCCAACAGCAGATTACGAACTGCATGGTTTCTTTGGTGAAGTCGTATTTACAAACGGCCACATTGTTAACGGAGATGAATTAACGATTTACTATGGTGCGGCTGATGAGTTTGTTTGTGGCGCTAAGTTTTCGGTGAAAGAAATTTTGGAGACACTGAAATATATCTAGTTCTTTTTGCCACGGAAGCACTGATAAACACGGAAGATGGGCTTGTTTTTCTGTACCATACAACTAATGATCAATAGCCAATGAACTAAACAAAAAAAGCGATCCCCGTTTCCGAGAATCGCTAGTAATTTTGATATTAAAGCATCAGGTTTTCACTTTAAACCCTCCGCCTTCCTACCCTCAACCTTATTAGTATCCAAAAATCTGCTCCAGGCTTAATTTAGTTACCGGGCCGAATTTTGCTAAATCGGCCATGTTGATTTTTTTCTCTGAAGCCACGATACAATAGTTGTAAGGTTTGCCCGAAAGATTGGTTTGATGGAACGATTTTACATCATTAAAAGTTAATGGTTTTAAGTTCGCATATTCATCAACTCTTGAGTCATGATCGAAACCTAATTTTTTATCTGCCAAATAGCTATAGATAATTCCATCTTTGGTAATACGGCTGGTTTCTAAGCCGTTTAATGAGTTGGTTTTTGATAATGCAAATGATTTATCAGACTCTGGTAAAGTGGTTAATAACTCATTCATACCGGCAACTGCTTCATTCATTTTATCTGCCTGTGTACCTACATAAGCGATAATGGTATTTTCTTTTTCTTTGGTATTTGGAGAAGAATATACTGCAAAGGTAGAATAAGCCAAAGCTTTAGATTCGCGGATGGTTTGGAATACTACTGAGCCCATGCCGCCGCCAAAATAGTTGTTAAACAAGGCGATTTTTGCTGCATTGGCCGGATCGTACAAGCCACCATTGCGTACCCAACGGATTTCTGCCTGCACCATATCATAATCGGCAAAGTAAACTTTGTTCGAATCGGTTTTGGTGTATACAAATTTCTTAATTGGCGCCGTATCTGTAAATTCTTTAGCCAATGGGTGTGCTTTTACAATATCAGCAGAAAATGCTGCTAAAGTTTTAGGGCCATAATAAGTAATGGTGTGTTTGTAATTGGTTAGGTTGTGCAAGATATAGATCAGATCTGCCGATTTCATGTTTTTGATCTCATCATTGCTTAATCCGTAATTGAAAGGATTATCGGCACCATACTGTGCATAACTCATTAAACCACCAAGAATTGATGATTTGTTTAATTTTGCGTTATCTCTCGATTTTAACAAACGGCCTTTTAAATCTTCTAAGGCTTTTTCGTTTGCTTTGCAATTTGCCAATACATCTTCTACCAGGGCAACAGCTTTATCAAAGTTTTCTTGTAAACCACTGATGGAAACTGTAGTTACATCGGTACCTACGTTTATGCTATAGCTACAGGCAATGTTGTAAAATGCTTTACTAATATCCTCTGCCGAATATTTATCAGTACTTAAGAACGCTAAATATTGAGCAGCATAAGGCAACAACTTATAGTTGTATGAGCCCACATCAAAACGGTAGCCTAAACGGAAAATTCCGTTTTCGGTGTTTTGAACCGCAATTACATCAGCAATGCCTGCTTTACCGAAATTAAGATCTTTGGTATAATCTAAAAACTTAGGGGCGATGGGTTTTACCGGTGCAGCAATAATGTCTTTCGTAAATGGAGAAACCTCATTAACATTGGTTTTTACCGCGGTAATGGCTGGCTTTTCTACTTTAACGATGCTTTTATCTTCGCCTTTATGTTTTAAGATAGAAACATAGTTGTTGACGAAAAATTTATTGGCAAAATCTACAATTTCCTTTTTGGTTACTTTAGCCATTGCATCGGTTGATGCCAGGGTTTTATCCCACTCCGTACCACGGTTTTGGATAAAGGCATTCATCGCGAAATCTGCACGCACATCGTTATTATCGAAACTTTGTAACTCTGCCAATTTGATGTTTGCAACAGTTGCTTTAATCAAACTTTCGTCGAATTCGCCTTTTTTAAGGAGTTCTACCTGCTCTAACAATAATTTTTGCGCTTCTTCTAAACTTTGTCCGGCTTTAGGTGAGCCAGATAAGATGAAGATTCCATAATCTTTCATCGAGTTATAACCAGCGCTTGCCCTCAACATTTTTTGCTGTTTATTGATGTTGATATCCATTAAACCCGCTTTACCRTTGGCTAAAATGCTGCCGATTAAATCCAGTAGTAAGCTTTGGTGTGTATTTTGAGCAAAACCTCTATAGGCAACGTATAAATTTTCGGCACTTGGACCGTAAATGTCAACCGTTTGAACCTGCGTTAATGGTTTTTCTGGAGCAGGGTTGTAGAGTGAAAATGGTTTTGGAACCATGAAGGCAAAATCTTTATCGATTTTTTTAATTAAATCATCATAATTAATATCGCCACTCATAATTAGGGCCATATTATTAGGCACATAATATTTGTTGTAATATTTTCTGATTTCGATTAAAGATGGATTTTTTAAATGTTCAATGGTACCAATGGTGGTTTGTTGTCCGTAGTTATGTGTTGGGAACAAAGCATACAGCATTTTCTCATACATTTTACGGCCATCGTTATCCATACCGATGTTTTTTTCTTCGTACACAGCTTCTAACTCTGTATGGAAGATACGGAAAACAGGGGCGCGGAAACGTTCTGCCTGTAYGGCCAAAAATTTATCAATGGCGTTTGATGGAAGATCTTCCTCGTAAACGGTTTCTTCTACCGAGGTGTGGGCGTTGGTAGAGTTGCTCCCGATCGATTTCATCATTTTATCGTATTCGTTTGCGATAGAATAATTAGAAGCTTCGCCCGAAGTTTTATCAATTTCTTTATAAATCTCTTTACGTTTAGCCGGATCGGTAGTTTTGTTGTATGTTTCGTAAAGTGCCTCGATCTTATCTAAAAGTGGTTTTTCTTTGGCATAATTTAAGGTTCCAAATTTATCCGTTCCTTTAAATAAAAGGTGTTCTAAATAATGCGCCAGGCCGGTATTGGTACGCGGATCGGTATTACTGCCCGCTCTTACCGCCATTTTATAGGTAATATTTGGCTCTTTATTGTTCTGGGATAAAATTACTGTCAAACCGTTTTTTAGTGTATAAAAACGTGTTTTGGTCGGATCGTTGGTTACATACCTGTAGCTAAAGCCACCAGATGTTCCTGTTTTCCATTGATAGGTTGTTTGCGCCTTCGCTAAAGCACCTGTAAATAGAAAACAAGCCAAAGTAAATAGTTTGAATTTCATTGAATTGGTTTTGGTTTATGATAATGAGTGCGTACCTGTTGGTTTAAGCGTGATCTCAAATACAGCCTTCATTTTTAATAAGTTATTTATCCAAATATATATGCTTTCTGGCAGGGAATGAAATAATTTTGATTTCAAAACTAAAAATCTAGGAATAAATGATTTTTGCATATAAACCATGCTTTATTGTGCCTTGAATTTATAATCTGTATTTTTACCGACATGACAAAGCAGGGCACAAAACCAAATATTTTAGTTGTAAATGATGATGGCATTACAGCTACAGGCATCAAAAATTTAATGGAGGTAATGCAGGAGCTGGGCAATGTAGTGGTGGTTGCGCCAGATAGTCCGCAAAGCGGAATGGGGCATGCCATTACCATAGGTAAACCGATCCGTTTTGATAAGGTTGATCTTTATGCCGGTGTAGAAATGTACAAATGCAGTGGAACCCCGGTTGATTGTGTTAAAATTGCTGTAAATAAGATTTTTAAAGGTAAAAAACCTGATTTATGCGTTTCAGGAATTAACCATGGACTAAATAATTCGATTAATGTACTTTATTCAGGTACCATGTCTGCAGCGGTGGAAGGCGCGATAGAAAAAATCCCCTCTATTGGTTTCTCTTTAGATGATTTTGCAGCCGATGCCGATTTTAGTCATACCAAAAAATACATTAAAAACATCTGTGAGCAGGTTTTGGTGAATGGTTTACCAGAAGGAACCCTTTTAAATGTGAATTTCCCAAAAGGCGATCAGCTAAAAGGCGTTAAAGTTTGCCGTCAGGCCAATGCAAAGTGGATGGAAGAATTTGATGAAAGAACTGATCCTTACAAACGACCATACTATTGGCTAACCGGTGTTTTTGAAAATTTCGATAAAGGAGAAGATACCGATGTTTGGGCATTGGAAAACAATTATATTTCTATTGTCCCGGTCCAGTTTGATTTAACGGCACACCATGCGATACAAGCAATAAACAGTTGGGATTTTATTGGCAACAATGCTGCTAAATCTACAAGTACCGGCACTAAAGTTTCAGCGCCAGATGGCATAAATTTAGGTTAAGCGCTTGCCATTATGATTGATCGATTGAAAAGATTAAATAATTCTGTATGGATAGGTTTGGGCATTGGTTTGCTTGTGCCGGCAATATTTTGTTCCATTGCCTGGTACATCATTACCCATGTTGCTTCCCTTGCTAAAGCAGATTTGTTATATATTGGTGGTATTGCAATAAATGCCTATACCATGCAATACTTTTTTAAATACAATAAAGAAAATATTGGCAGGGGTATATTGGCCGCAACGTTTTTATGCGCTTTTGTATTTTTTGCTTATAAAGTTTTTTAAAACAGGCGTCATTGCGAACTGAAGAAGGGGATGGTGAGCTGGGTGAAGCAATCTTTCCAGAACAACGGAGAATTAAGGGATAGACAATAGCATAAAGATTGCTTCGTCGTGCCTCCTCGCAATGACGACTTTGTTATAACATAAGAAAATATGAAGTACTACCTCGTAGCCGGAGAAGCCTCAGGCGATTTACATGGCGCCAACTTAATGAAAGCCTTAAAAACTGAGGACGGCGAAGCTGTATTCAGGTATTTCGGGGGTGATAAAATGCAGGCCGAAGGTGGCGAGTTGGTTAAACACTATGCTGATATGGCTTTTATGGGCTTTACAGAAGTAATTCTAAATTTAAGGACCATTTTCAAAAATCTTAAAGCCTGCAAGAACGATATTTTACAATGGAAGCCCGATGTACTGATCCTGATCGATTTTCCGGGATTTAACTTAAAAATAGCAGCGTTTGCAAAGGCCAATGGTATTAAAGTATGTTATTATATTTCACCTAAAGTTTGGGCATGGAACCAAAAACGGGTGCTGAAAATCAAAAAGGTTGTCGATCATATGTTCTGCATCTTACCTTTCGAAGTAGATTTCTACAAAGAATGGGGCATGCAGGTAGATTATGTAGGCAACCCATTATTAGACGAAATTGCGCAATTTACTCCAGATCTAAATTTTCGCGAAAACCATCAATTAGGAGATGGAAAAATTATCGCCCTGTTGCCTGGTAGCCGCAAGCAGGAAATAGAACGTTTACTCCCGGTGATGTTGAGCATTACCGAAAACCATCCCGATTATATTTTCGCCATAGCAGCCGCACCAACCTTTACCGAAAGTTATTATCGCCGGTTTACGGGAGATAAAAAAGTTCATCTGCTTTTTAACAGTACCTATAATTTATTGCACCATGCGCATGCTGCAATTGTAGCTTCAGGAACAGCTACGCTAGAAACTGCTTTGTTTAAAGTGCCACAAGTGGTTGTTTATAAGGGCGGAACCATTTCAATTGCCATTGCCAGGATGTTGGTGAAAATTAAGTTTATTTCATTGGTTAATCTTATTGTAAACAAGAAGATTGTAACCGAACTTATCCAGGAAGATTGTAACACCCAAAAGGTGAACGGAGAACTCAAAATTATCTTAACAGGGGAGGGCAGGAGTGAGATGTTAAAACATTATGATGAGTTGCTTTTACTTATGGGAAAACCCGGCGCTTCGGCAAAAACGGCCAGATTAATTACGACCTATCTGCACAAAACAATTTAACAGGATAGAGGGGCCTGATTATGAACTTATTTATTTATACAGGATATTAATTTTGATACAAAAGACGCTTTAATGGTGCCTTTTGTTGTTTTAAGCTTTCATATTTACATTGAACCATCCTTTAACAAGTGTTTCTAAAACGATTAACATAAAAAATGTTAAATTGCGTCTTTATAATGGGCAAAAATTTAAAAGCTGCAATTTTTATTTAGCTTTGAATTGATTAACTTAAAGAAATCCAACCAGATGAAATCGCTTTCTATTAAAGATATAGCCGTAAAAGCAAATGTATCCATTACCACAGTTTCATTCATTATTAACGGTAAAGCAAAAGAGAAATCGATAAGCGAGGCAGTAATAGAGAAAGTTGAAAAAATTATCGAAGAAAGCGGTTATAAGCCTAATCAGATTGCAAGAAGCTTAAGAACTGGTAACTCCAATATCATCGGCTTAATTATCGAAGATATTTCCAATTCATTCTTCTCGAGGATTGCAAGGTTAATCGAAGATAAAGCCTATAAAAGAGGCTATAAAATTATTTATTCCAGTACAGAAAACAGCATCGACAAAGCAAAGGAACTGATCAACATGTTCAAATCGCGAAAAGTTGATGCCTATATCATTTCTCCAATAAAAGGAATAGAAGAAGATATACAAATGCTCCTGGATGATGGAAACCCTGTAATCCTGTTCGATAGAAATTTGTCAGACATTAATACCAGTTATGTTGGAGCAGATCATTTTAATGCCTCGCACCAGTCCATACAGAGTTTTATCGATCAGGGTAAAAAGAATATAGCCTTGGTTACCACTGATATAAATGTGGAACAAATTATAGAGCGATACGATGGTTATAAAAAAGCATTGGAAGATAATGGGATCGAATATAATGACAACCTGGTTTTAAAGATCCACTTTAACCAGGAAGAAGGCGAAACGATTGCTCAGATTCAAGAACTCTTCGAAAATAAAAAAATCGATGCAGTGTTATTTGCAACCAATTATTTAGCGATTAGTGGCTTAAAAGCGCTAAAACAAATCAATAAAAAAGTAGGAGATGATTTAGGAGTTATCGCATATGATGATCATGAAGCATTCGAACTGCACACCCCCCGTATTTCTGCTGTCCAACAACCCCTGGAAGAAATAGCTGAAACCATTATTAAACTCATTTTAAACCAACTTTCCTCAAAAGGTAAATCACCTGCTGAAGAGGTAATTATCCCCGCCCGTTTAGTCATTAGAGACTAGAAAAAAATCATCCCTCACTCGATTGTAATATTTTTTTTACTTACTAAAACGTTTTATTATAATTTAAAATTGCTATAATTGATCTACTAAAACGTTTTAGCATAGCCGGACTAATTTTATGAGTATTACAGCAGTTCTCTACTGAATTTTAATGGATTGTATTAGCTACAGGGATAGATCTTCTCGTTGGGATTTTTTCTGTTTGTCCAATCAAATCTTCAAAACAATAAGATAATAGAAAACGTCAGACACTTAGCCTGTCTGGCCATCGCTTTCGC
>NZ_JBFTQI010000237.1:0-7620 GCF_056398925.1 Pedobacter sp. 01T416_2 | reverse complement strand
AGGTATGAAAGGTGGTTTACAGGATTATTTAAACAAATATCAATAATATTATGGCAATCAATCTTCAAAAAGGACAGCGCATCAGTCTAGAAAAAAGTAATGGTAGCAAACTTCAGAATGTTTGTGTAGGCATTAACTGGGGTGCCATTGAAAAGAAAGGTCTTTTCGGTTTCGGATCATCAAAAGAAGCGGTAGATTTAGATGGAAGCTGTGCATTATACAACGAAAACAAACAACTTTTAGAGGTAGTTTATTTTGGTAACCTAAAATCTAAAAACGGTTCTGTAAAACATAGCGGCGATGATTTAACTGGCGATATGGGCGGCGATGATGGCTTAGATAATGAGATCATCACACTTGATTTTTCTCAGTTGGATGCCAACGTAAACTATGTTGCCTTTGTATTGAATAGTTTTAGAGGGCATGATTTTGGTACAATCCCTTTTGCGTCAATCCGCATTTACGAGGGCACAACTAAACGTGTTAACGAGGTTTTTGCTAAATTCGATATTGCTAACGGAGCCAACTTTGCTGGTCACGTATCGATGGTAATGGGCGTTTTTTACAAGAAAAACGGCGAATGGAAATTTAATGCCATTGGCGAACCAACCAAAGATAAAAAACTCGAAGATACCGTTAAAACCGTAACTCAAAACTATTTATAAGCCATAAGGCTGGTAATTAATCAAACTATGGAAACCAACCCAAACGTTACCCAAGCCCTTACTCCGGTTAAACTGGATAAAGATGGCAATGTGGATCTCGAGAAAATAACCTCAGAGGAAACGCTTAAATACAATGAGATTGGAAAATCGTTAGAACCATCAGATGTAAATTCTATCCTGAATTACGGAAGCGATGCCCAAAACTCAATGGAAAAATACAGTAACGAGTTTTTATCGTCTGTACGGACTTATAACAGTGGTGAAGTTGGCGGTTTAATTAACGAACTGCTTACCGAACTGAATTATATCGATGTTTCAGAATTGGAGCAAAGTGCATTTAAGAACTTTATTTCTAAAATCCCGTTTTTAAAGAGCCTTGTTGTTGATGTGAAAAAACTTTTCCAGAAGTATGATGTAGTGGTGAATAATATTGATAAGATCACCAACAAAATTAAAGCTGGAAGGTTAAATTCGATTAAAGACAACAGTTCGCTGCAAACCATGTTCGATAGCAATGTTGGTTACATCCACCAAATGGAAGAACTGATTATTGCCGGACAGATGAAATACAACGAGCTGAACATCAAACTTGCTGAGATGGAAGGCCGACCTGCCGATTATCAGGATTATGAAATTGCCGATTTAAGGGACTTCATAAGTCGCTTGGATAAAAGACTGGCAGATATGAAAATTGTTCGTTTCATCATGTTGCAATCTTTAGCGCAGATCCGTGTGGTGCAGAACAATAATACTTCAATTGCAGAAAAAGCACAGTCGATTGTATCTACAACCATTCCGGTGTGGAAAAACCAATTGACCATTGCTGTTGCTTTACAAAGGCAAAAGGCCAACGTAGAGATGCAGAAGAAAATTTCGGATACCACGAATACCATTTTGCAGAAAAATGCAGAGATGCTGAAACAAAACAGTATCGATGTAGCCAAAGAGAATGAAAAAACAGTAGTATCTTTGGAAACCTTGAAACAAACCACTTCATCGTTGATTGAAACGCTTAATGAGGTTAAACAGATCCATGAAGCGGGTGCACAGAGTAGAAGAGTGTTGGATGGCGAACTTAAAACTTTGGAAACAGAGTTGAAAAAGAACGTAACGAGGGTGAGTTAATTAAAATATGGATGAATACCGTTTAAATATTATCAAAAAATCAAGCGCAGAGATCAACCGTTTACAGTTGCTCTCTGTGTTTTTTGATGATGAGGTGATTTATAAAATTTATTTAAGAAGCCAGGTTATTCATCAACTTTTTGCCAACAACGAAGAATTAGAGATCGAAAAATTAGATCTTTTCCATCTTCAGTTTACCGATAGCGTGATCGAACTGCTCAAAAAGATTAAAAAGAGCAATGAGAAAAACGTATCGCTCATTTACGATGAAATTGACCTGAATGAAGAACTGATCGACCGTATGGCAGGTGCGCTTGTTGATCAGAAAAGTTTTCAGCAGGATAAACAAAAGCAATCGCTAAAAGTGAACCTATCGCTGCGGAAACTATTCAGTGTGCTTTCTGAGCTCAGTTCCGATTTTCCCTTTTCTAAAAATATCAATGTTTTTAGTTCCAGATACGCCAACGATTTTTATTTCGATCTCACTACCGATCAATTTGCTAAACTGATTGATTTTCAGAGTAAACAGGTGTATACCAATGTTTATGCGACCATCGAGAAAAAATTGATGGGCAAGCTGTGTAAGTACGATTTTCGGACCGAATTTTATATTGGTTTAAAATCGGGCGAACTGGTAATTGAAGTGTATAAATTTTTGGATATAGACAGTTATTACCTGTTTTTTCCAAGCCGAAACCTGTTCTTGTTCTGCGATTTAACCATTTTGAAAGATTTGGATATGTCTAATAATCTTTCAGAACGGGAACGGATTGTACAGGAACTGCAATATAAAAACGATAAGTTAAAAAGTAATGCTGCGGTTTTAAAAACGGCAATTCCAAACGAGGTTGTTAATTTGTTAGAAGATAGTTACAGTAAAATATCTGACATCAATTTCTTGAACCACCTCAATAATTTCGATGTACAATCGAATATTTTGAAGACAATGTTAAAGACGGATTTGTTTTAGGTTGGTTTTTACCAACTAAGACACCTGGGCGCAGCTAAGAAGTATCGTGCCGATTAATCATCACTATCGCAAGAAATCGTCATTGCGAGGAGGAACGACGAAGCAATCTTACAACTAAGGCTTTATGCCAGGTTAGTTAAGTTTTGGAAATCAATTATAGCACTTTTCGGTATTGGCAGTCCCGCTTTTTATTCCAAGTCCTCGCTCGTGCCTCGCTGTGGGCTTTACATTGCAATCGGGTTTAAGTGGCAGAGTTAGTGGTACTATTAAGATATTCTACCTACTAACCTTTGTTAAATAAACCCGACAGAGCGGAATAGCCCGCAGCGCAGCGAGGATTATAAGCGATGGCGGGGCCACAGCACCTATTAAACACCGAACGCACGTTTCCAAAATAGAGAAGTCGTTATTGGTGGAGAGGAACGAAGAAGCAATCTTAAAACGTTTGTTAATCATCCTTTCGCATTAAGATTGCTTTGTCGGCTGAAAAAGCCTTCTCGCAATGACGATTTTGTGATAGGAATTACTACCTCGTCAATACCGCCAGTTTCTGTTTAAACAGATCGATTGTTCTGCTCCAGGCTAGTTTTGCTGCGGCTTCGTTATATCTCGTAGGTGAGGTATTGTTGTTAAAGGCATGGTTTACACCATCGTATATGTAAATTTTATAATCAATTTTATTGTCTTTTAATGCCTGCTCATAAGCTGGAATCCCGGCATTAATGCGTTCATCCAGGCCACCATAATGCAACATTAAACTCGCTTTAATTTTAGGAATATCTGCCACATTGGCCTGTGCGCCATAATAAGCAACAGCTGCCTGCAATTTAGGGTCGTTAACTGCTAATTTATTGGCCATTCCACCTCCCCAGCAAAAGCCAACACAGCCTACTTTACCATTGCCGTCTTTTCTATTGCGTAAATAATCCAATCCTTTTAAATAATTCTGTAAGTTCTTTTCAGGATCTAATTTACCGATCAACTCGCGTCCCTTATCTTCATCCGTCGGGGTTCCACCAAGCGGCGAAAGGGCATCAACACCAAGGGCCAGGAAACCTTCGGCGGCAACACGTTTGGTAACATCAATAATATGTGGATTTAAACCTCTGTTTTCATGAATAACCAATACGCAGCCTAAGTTCTTTTTGCCTTTGGGTTTGGCCAGTACAGCTTTCATTTCACCGTCAACACCAGCGTAGGTAATATTTTCAACTTCGATATCATCACTGTTAAAATCTGCTGCAGCGGCGTAATTATTTTCTAGCATTGGCAGAATAGTCATAGCCAATGCTGTGCTACCAGCCAGGATAGCCAGCTTTCTCATAAATTTTTTTCTGCTTACCTGACTATGGGTATATTCATCGTACAGGTTGATTATTTTCTGATCCATCTTATTGATTTTGAATTAAAATACAAGATAAACAAGGATGTCGAGATTTGAGGTAGCATTGCCTAAAAATTACAATACATTTCTTCCCATTTTTTAATCAGTGTTACACGGTGTTTCGTATAACGCGGGGTTAAGAAGGCATTCGACCAATCATCGTAATTATCATAAAAGAATTTCAGGAAGAAAATATGAAAGGTGATACCCAGATATGGAATGGCTTTTAATTCATCATCAGTTAACGGCCTAACTTGCTGGTAAGCGTTTAAAAAGGTATCGAAATCCTTTTCTGCCTGCTCTTTGGAGATTAGGTTATTCAATTGATGGAAAAAATAATGGTTAAGGAACGACATTAAATCGTTAATCAGGTAGCCTTCACCTGCAAAATCGAAATCAAAAAAGGTAATTTTTCCCGCTTCATCAAAATGGAAGTTTTTAGGAAAAAAATCATAGTGGCAATAGCCATAGCTGAATTTTGAAGTATCAAATCCTTCGAACTTTTTAACCACTTTATCAGCAATGTTGGTCAGGTAGTCAAATTCCTCAGGCATTTCTGTAAAATGAGGTTTTAAATCGCGCAAAGGCTCAAATAAAGTCGTTTCAAAGTTGAATACCGGTCTTGCATTATTCAGCTTTATTGAAGAAGTACTTTGGTGCAAGGTGGCAATGTCTTGCCCCAATTGAACAAGATGTGCATTTTTCAGGTCCAAAATTACCTTTCCTTCAGCAAAAGAAAACAGTATACCATTTCTTAAACCTTCGATGGCATTAAACTGTTGAATTTGTTTCCCATTTACATCGGTTATGGGGTAGGAAACTGAGTTTCCGTTTATCCTTAAAATATTGAGCAATTCCACTTCAGCTTCAATTTCGTTGCGTTTTCGGTGTGCATCGCGGTAGATTTTGAAGATATATTTCTGGCTTCGGTTTTCGAGAATATAAGTGTCGCTTACGTTTCTGATGAGTAATCGGCATGTTGTAGATGGGGCTAACTGATAAGCTTCAATTAAATAATCTTTTAAGGCAGCGGCTGATAAGGTGGAGTATTGGGCTGGGAAAATATTTTGCATAAGTAGCGCTTTGGGGTTTCAAATATAAATTTTAGAAATGACATCTTAACCATTAATTAAGACTACCTTACCCACCTTAGGCATATCGTTTTAAGATTAATACAATCTGTTGGAAAAAATATTTGATTGCCTTATCGATAGTTTTATCGAAGATAAAGTGGGTATAGCAGAAAACTTTTTAAGTGTTTCTTTAGCGGCCCATCTTAAAGATAATCTGATCGGGTTATTTGAAAATAAAAAACTTTTAAATGCTGGCTTGGGTAACGATACGGTTGTGAATCAAAACAAGTTGATTAGAAGCGATGTGATTTACTGGTTAGACAGAAAGCATAATAACCAACACGAAAATGATTTCTTCGATCTGATGGACGAATTTGTGGTTTATTTAAACCGTACCTGTTATACGGGGATCACCGGATACGAATTTCATTATACACTTTACGAATCGGGCACGTTCTACAAAAAACATATCGATCAGTTTCAGTACAACGGAAGCAGACAATATTCGATGATAATGTATCTGAACAGCGATTGGAAAATAGAAGATGGAGGAGAGCTACGCATTTACCATGTTGATGAGGAGCAGAATATCTCGCCCAATAACGGTAAAAGTATTTTCTTTAAAAGTTCAGATCTGGCACACGAGGTATTGCTTACCAATAAACAAAGGATGAGTATTACAGGCTGGTTAAAGGTCGGTTAAATTTAATCCTTAATATCAAAAAATAAATCGCTATTACAGGCGATTCTCATTCAAAGACGTGTCCTTAGGTTGAGTCATAAATATAGATTTGTCACCCTGAGCTTGTCGAAGGGCCTATTAAATACGCTATAAGATGTTTCGACAAGCTCAACATGACACCATCTGCAGTAAATCGCCTTTATGATACAACCTCATCTATTTTTGAAAATCGTTGTTGATAAGACCCTGAAACAAGTTCAGGGTGACGACCCTCTCCGTAGATTYCAGGTTTCATTCGACTCCGCTCGAAATGACGAAACTACCGGGGATGATGGACCATTTAGTTTTGGTCAATAAAAAAGCGCCGTTTCCTCATTTCAGGATTGGCGCTTCACTTGTTAAACGACTAGGTTTAATACGATTATGATCAATTTGCTCTAAAACCCTTTGGGGTGCATTGCATCTGACGTTTAAAAAATATATTAAAATTTGCTGGGTACTCGAAACCCAAACAATAAGCGATCTGTGCAATATTCCATTCGGTATGTTTCAGCAAAGCCACTGCTTCGGTTGCTATCCTTCTCGAAATATGCTCAGAAGTTGTTTTGCCCGTTACTTCCTTTACTGCATGGTTTAAGTGATTTACATGCACCAACAAGCGGAAGGCAAAATCGTGGGCTGTTTTCAACTCCAAAATATGCTCTGTAGAACCAATGGGGAACTGCCTTTCCAATAATTCGATAAATAAGGAAGTTAAACGCGCCGATGCATTATTCTGTTTAAAGATAACATCCTGAGGTTTTACCTTTAGTGCTTCGTGAACAATAAGTTGTACATAGTTTCTTAACAGATCGTATTTATGGATGTAATCGCCATCCATTTCTTTCATCATTTTAGTAAAGATATCCGTTAAGATAACTTCCTGCTCTTCGTTAATATGAATTACCGGGCTATCATTAATCCGCCACAATAAAGAATCGCGAAGGATTTCGTTACGGTTATGGATAAAATTCTCGGTAAATAAACAGAAGAAACCGGCAGGTTTTGGCGAAGTACTTTCCCATGAATATGGAATATTCGGATTGGTAAACAGTAATGCCCGTCCTTTAATTTCAATCTGCGCATCAGGGTAATGCAAAATCCCATTGCCTATGATCAGCGAAATTTTATAAAAATCTCTGCGGCTGAAAACAGATGGTACGTTGCTGCAAACAGTAGTCCTGTTAAAAACATTAAAGTGCCCGATATCATTGATCATCCCTAAGCTTGGTGTAGGAATTTCAGGCCTTGTGATTTTTAATTTATTGTAAAAATCTTCTAATGTTTCCTTTTTTTGAAGGGTAGAAAGCTCTTGACTTTTTGATAACATATTTTAAGTGCTTAATACAAGTAAAGTTAGGGTTTAATCACCGTTCCTTCATGCATTTCCTCGGTTGGTTCTGCCACTAATTTGTCACCTTCTGCTAAATCGCCGAAAACTTCTACCTTATCGTCGGTTTCACGGCCTTTTTTTACGCCTACTTTAACCGCTTTGTTATCGGCTACTTTTAACACGAATAATCCTTCGCTGGTATCCAATAAAGCTTTTTTGGAAATGATAAAGGTACTGGCATTGGCCGGAAGCGGAATGTTCACTTCAGCAACCATACCCGGTAATAAAACCTTCGAAGCATTTGGTACATCCATTTCAATGCGTTCAGAACGTAAGCGTAGATCTAAAG
>NZ_JBFTQI010000236.1:0-8403 GCF_056398925.1 Pedobacter sp. 01T416_2 | reverse complement strand
GTGGTGGGAGCGCAAATTTAATAGACCAAAAAATTAAAGAAGCTGATTTAGCCATTCAGTACTTAAAATTGATCGGCATTCCTGATTCTGCAATCATGATTGAAAACCATAGCAGAAATACAATCGAAAATGCAAGGTACAGCCTCGCACTCATCGCGAAAAGCAAGCCTAAAGCTAAAATTTTGGTGATTACCAGTGCATGGCACATCCCAAGGGCAAAACTGATTTTTGATAAACAAGCCAAACAGAAAATTGAATATTACCCAACAAATTTTTCTGGAGATACTGAATTCGACTTAAGTGATATCATTATTCCAAATACCAGTGCATTAGGCGTATGGGAAATGTTATTTAAAGAATGGATTGGTTTGGCGGTAGACGGTTTGAGAGCCTAGTTTGGTTAATAGTTCATTAGTTCACTGGGTCATTAGTCAGGAGTAGAAACTAATAAACAACTGACCATTGAACTAATGAACTGCTTTATCCTTCAATTGCTTTCCAAAGCATATCTTTCAGTTCTAAAATATTTTTTTCAGCTACTGACGAAATAAATATAGATGGAATGTTTGGCAGACCCTGTTTCATTTCTTCCATCAGTTCTTCATCTAACATATCTGATTTGGTAATGGCTAAAACATGCGGTTTCTGCATTAATTCAGGATTGTAAGATTCCAGTTCGCTTTTAAGGATTTCGTACTCTTCTTTGATAGAACGGCTTGTATCAGCCGGGACCATGAATAACAATACCGAGTTACGTTCAATGTGGCGTAAGAAACGATAGCCTAAACCTTTACCTTTTGACGCACCTTCGATAATCCCAGGGATATCGGCCATTACAAAAGATTTTCCACCCCTGTAACTTACAATACCCAGATTAGGAACAATGGTAGTAAAAGGATAATCGGCAATTTCTGGCTTAGCAGCCGAAACTACCGAAAGCAATGTAGATTTTCCTGCATTTGGGAAACCAACCAAGCCAACATCGGCCAAAACTTTTAATTCTAAAATGTTCCAAACCTCTTGTCCCTGCTCACCCGGTTGTGCAAAGCGCGGTGTTTGCTGAACCGAATTTTTAAAGTGTGCATTCCCTAAACCACCACGGCCACCAGCTGTTAAAATCTTAGTCTCGCCATCTTTGGTAATTTCGAAAAGGATTTCTCCAGTTTCAGCATCTTTAGCAATGGTACCAAGCGGAACCTCCAGGATCTCATCCTTACCTTGTTTACCGAATTTATGGGAACTACCGCCTGCTCCACCATCTTCAGCAATAATGTGCTTACGGTATTTAAGGTGCAATAATGTCCAGATATGGATACTGCCTTTAACGATAATGTGGCCACCACGACCGCCATCACCACCATCGGGGCCACCCATTGATGTTAAAATATCACGATGTAAATGTGCCGAACCTGCCCCGCCCTTACCAGAACGGCAACAAATTTTTACATAATCTACGAAATTCGAACCCTGTGACATATTTTAATATTGAAATGTTAATACTGGAACGTCGAAAACAACAATTCCTTTAAAATTAAAGAGTTATAACGTTTTAACATTATAACTCTTTTTATGTTTTTGAATATTGGATCGGGAATTAATTAAAACCTTCTCTTTTATATCCGCTACTTGAACTTTATACCTTATACTGATCGATTACAGCGCAAAGATCATTATATACTGTTTCAATTTCACCTATTCCGTTTACTTTGTTCAACTTTCCTTGCTCTTCATAATAAGGCAATACGTGGATGGTTTTATCAAAATATTCTGAAATCCGTTTTTTTAATTTTTCAGCGTCATCATCAGGACGGCCGCTGGTTTTGTGACGTTCGGCAATACGTTTTGTTAACTCGTCCTGGTCAACATCTAAAGCAATAACGCCAGCAATTTTACTGCCTTTACGCTCTAAAAACAGATCAAGCTCTATTGCTTGTGGAACGGTACGCGGAAATCCATCAAACACAAATCCTTTAGCATCAGGATTTTTATCTACCTCTTCTTCAAGCATGGCAATTGTAATGGCATCTGGAACCAATTCTCCATCAGCTAACAATTGACTTACTTTTTTTCCTAATTCGGTTTCTCCTTTAACGTGTGCTCTAAAAAGATCGCCTGTTGAAACGTGTACCAACTGATATTTTGCAATCAGCTTTTCAGATTGGGTGCCTTTACCCGCCCCTGGAGGGCCAAAGAGAACTAAATTAAGCATTCAAGTTGTTTAGGTTGTCTTCAAAAATTAAAAAAGCCTTATTCCTATGGCTCTGTTAAAAGTAATATTCAAATCACTGATTAATAGGATTAGACATTGCTTACTTTCAAGGCTGCAAATATATAATTATTAATTTAGATGCCATTTAAAATTGACGATTTATTTAAAAATGGGCTATTTTAATGACATTTATCTTCTTCTAAGAAGAATCTTGTGCCATTTTTATATTTAACAGAATTTTCTTCAAATACTAACGGGTCTGACCAAACAATCCTTTTACATTTTTATTAAATTTTACTAAAAACTTAGGTATTTGTAACATTACTGAGCTGATATCCTCCAATATACCTAGATTGTAAAAAACGAAATGCCGCGATGCTGCCATCAGCAGAAAAACATTTATCGCCTAGAATAGAAGAACCATTTTTATTGATCCTCAAATCTAAAAGTCGGCGATATCAAGAGCCCTCTTGCTAAATTTCAGATAAGTAACAATAACTTTCGATCCAATTTTATAACGGTTATAATCCTCTTGCTTAACCTCAATCCTTATTTTTTCATTTTTAATTAGGCCCGAAAAAGTCAGGTATTCTGCATGCTCTGTTTTGTCCCGACCGATAACTACACTCGTTAATCTGTTTTTACCGTTTAGTTTATCTTTCTTCCAATTGTATTTGCTATACCTATCTACCAACCAGGCAATGCAGTAGCAAAAACTAAACATTAATAATCCTATAGCTGCAAAAGCGATATAGTCGTAATACTTCAGATTGTTGAGCGTTTCCTTTTCTACAGCTAAAGCAGCGATTATCCCAATAAAGAATATAGCAGCAACAAGCGTAATTACTGCGATTCTCATAATTGTTTTTTGCGCTGTCTCCATTTGCGCTATTTCATCTTCAGTCAATGGAATATTTTCCTGTAACTGTATTTGCTTATAGTCTATTTGATGATTCTCCATTTATTCCCTAGATCTGTAGCAGATTAATAATTGTCCTCAACCAATAGCCGTTAGGGAGCAGTGACTATACCTTCTCGGTTAGATCGTGCTCTTGCCAGCGCAAACATTAACAGCAGGACAATTAAAGCAAAAACATTTTTCATTTCTATTTTCAGCAAAGGAGGTGAATTAAATTTTTCCTTTTTATTTAGGAAATTCAACCCACAAGTGATTGACAATCAAAACACAAACCCTTTCCAATTTCAACCGTTGCAAACTACTTTTTCAGCTCCCCGTGTATGGCTAAATTAAAAATTTTATCAATTAATTTCTCTTTCGTTACTGCAATAATTTCCGAAATTGTGGTTTGATATTTATCCAATTAGTTATTTATGAATACCTATCACTTCCATTTTAATAACGGCCAAAAAAACTCAACTATTCTGTTTTGGTTTTTCACCACCTTGCTGACTATTTCATTAACAGCCATCGTTTTACTACTACATCCGGATGCACTTTTCCCGGCCTGGCTATTGCTGATCTCCTTACCATTAATGTTTATGGCCATTTACAGGTTGTTTAAAGTGGCCTCCGAAAGGCGGTCGGGAGAAATTGTTTCACTAAGTAAAGAAGGCTTTACCAGTTCCTGTTTCGGTTCTGTTTTGTTTTCAGAAATATACTCCATTCAGGTTCCCGTAAAGCAAATAGGCCTTTTTGGGGGGCTACAGCAAGACTATTACAAAAACACAGACATAGATATTCCTTACCTGGAATTTTCGATCACCACTCAGGATGGAAAAAGGTTAAATTGGATATTGAATGAGTGGGGCGGAATTTATAACTCAGAAGAAGAATTTTTAATTTTCTTTAACTTTCTTACAGCGCTAACCAATCAGCTGTATCAACTTTATCACGTTAATGAGCCATATAACAGCTATTTAAAAATTCTTGGCGAGAAAGGTTCCTGGGAAAAGCGAGGTTAAGCTAAAAAGGCCTTTCAAACTGAACAACAAAAAAGAGGGTGTACCATAAAGGCGATTTCACCTCAGATGCTGTCATGTTGAGCCTGTCGAAACACCTTAAAGGAGTATTTAAACAGGTCCTTCGACAGACTCAGGATGACAAATCTATATTTATGATACAACTTCTTCAAGTGCACTTTTGGAGACTACTGTTGAACAATTAATTCCATTGCTCACGCTGTTTAACAACATGAAATCAGGGTCAAAATAGCTGTTTTAGCTGAGCCAGTGTACTTTTCTTAAATTCAACAATTTTTAACTTATTTTATAAATTGAGCGTTTTTCGAAAAAAATTTTGGTGTTTGAAATTAGGCTGAAAAGTCTAATAAATCTTTGAATAAAAAGTTCAAGGGAGTTTAGTGAACCATCATTAAACCTCTATTTCCCTTCCTTGAAGGCATTAAAAATTTATATTTCCCGAATTATTAAATGTAATGGCAGAGACCGAATCTGGATGAGGACTTTTGTAAAAAGATTTTAGTGATCAATCGGTTATTACGCCTTAAACCACATGTCAGATAAACTCCGACAACATACATCTTATGCTATACATTAGATACAACTATATCGACCTGTTGCAAAACATTAAAAACGGTTAAATTTTCTTTCAACCATGGTTACTTAAGGTGTTTTTTCTAGATAATCTGAGGGGGCAACGCCAAACTGTTTGCGAAACTCCTTACTAAAATACTTTCTATCGTTAAAACCAACAGCATAGGCGACCTCTGCAATACGGAGTTTCTTTTCATCCAATAACTGAGCTGCTCTTTTTAACCGCTGCAATTTGATAAAATCAGCTATAGAGAGATCGGTAAGTGATTTTATTTTTTTATACAAAACCGTTTGGCTCATCCCAATTCCATCAACTAACATGCCTACGTTAAAATCTACATTTTCCATATTGTCTTCCACCAGCTGCATGAGTTTGTTCAGAAACTTTTCATCTGGCGATTCTACATCCAATTTTCGTGGCGTAAGCATAATCTGCCTGGTGTATTTCTGTTTCAATTCCTCCCGTCCCTGTAAAAGGTTGCGTATATTTAATTCAAGTACCTGAATACTGAAAGGTTTTGTAATATAAACATCAGCCCCTGCTTCAAGTCCGTTAACCTGGTGCAAGTGAGAAGCCATTGCGGTGAGCATAATTACCGGAATATGGTTCGTCCGCTCCTCCTGCTTTATTCTCATACAGAGTTCCAGTCCGCTCAGTTCTGGCATTGTTACATCACTCACTATAATATCAGGAACATGTTCAATAGCAGCTTCCCAGCCCTTTAATCCATCAATACTTTCGAGGATATGATAGGTAGCTTTTAGCGACTGTACAATAAACCCCCTTAATTCATCATTATCCTCCACAACAAGTACCGTATATTTTTTCTCAACAATCGCCTCAGCATCTTCACCCGAAAGCCTTTCTGCTAGCTGTCCGGGCACATCTTCCAATATTTTTAGCGCACTATCGCCTGCTAACAGCTCTTCCGCTGAAAAATGTTCTTTTCCAGAACGGAGCAAGATCGTTAAACTGGTCTTACCATTTTTCCCTTCAACAGCTGGCTCACTTGAAACGGAGATCTGCCCTTTGTGCAGGTCCACTATATCTTTAACAAGGGCAAGCCCTATTCCCCAGCCTTCGGCCATAACACCACTTGATTTTACCTGATAAAAATTGGTAAACACTTTATCCTGCACATCTAATGGAATACCAATGCCGTTATCGGTTATCGTGACTTTAGCTTGCCCATCATGTTCTGCAATCGTGAAGATTATTTTTCCGCCATTAGGTGTATATTTAAAAGCATTGGAAAGGATATTGTAAAACACCTTCTCCATTTGGCCAGCATCAAAATATATCAAAACTTCTTCCTGTTTACTGTTGAATTGATAATCGATGTTTTTGAGTTCTGCCAAGCTCAGATAGGAACGGTAGATATTATGGCTAAAAGCAACCAGATCATTTTTAGAAACGTGTAGATTAACATGTCCGCTTTCTATTTTCCTGAAATCAAGTAGTTCGCTTATTAACCGCAACAACCGATCAGTATTTCTTCTGATGCCGACCAGCGAATGGTTAACTGTACTGTTCTCTTGCGTCAGTTTGATCAGCTTTTCCAGAGGAGCGAAAATCAAGGTCAATGGCGTGCGGATCTCGTGCGAAATCCTGGTAAAAAAATCGAGTTTCATCTGGAAAAGCTCCTGCTGTTGCTCGCTATGCAGCTGTTCGTAATAGAGTTTCGATTCTAATCTCTGCTGTCTTCTGGTAAACCGGAGTACAAAATACAAGGATAGACCTGCTATTGTAAAATACAACAGGTAGGCCCACCAGGTTTGCCATAGCGGAGGCAGTATCCGAATTTCCAATACTGTTGGATTTTTGTTCCAAAGGCCATCGTTATTGCTTCCTTTTACCAATAGCCTATACTTTCCAGAAGGCAGATTGGTATAGGTAGCAGATGGAATATTAACATAATTCCAATCCTTTTCAAAGTTTTCTAATTTGTATGCGTATTTATTACGCTGGGGCTGGATGTAATTTAAGGTTACAAAATCGACGGTAAAAATATTCTGACCGGCAGAAAACGTGATGGATTTGGTAAAACTGATATCTTCATTCAACAGTTGATCGGAGCCTCCAATATGCACCGGCTTGTTAAATAGTTTCAAGCCCGAGAATACTGTTTTTGGCACAACGGTATTCTCCTTAATATCTCTTGGCGTAAAGGCTACCAGTCCGTTAAAACTCCCAAAGTATAACTTGCCATTTTTGTCCTTATAAGCGGAGTTTACATTGAACTCACTGGAAGGCAGACCATCGCTTGTATTGTAGTTTTTAAAGCTTCTCCGTCGTGGGTCAAGTTTGGTAAGTCCCCTGTCGCTGCTTATCCACAGGTTACCCTCATTATCGTCTAATAGATTGGTAATGTTATTGCTGGGCAGACCATTCTGTTTATTATAAGTAGTAAACGAAGCGGTTTCAGGATGGTATAAGCTCAAGCCTCCGCGCATCGTTCCGATCCAGATTTTCCCCTGACGGCTTTCTCTTATACAGGTAATCAGATTAGATTGAAGACTGTCTTTATTTTTGGCTTTTTTTCTGAATATCTTAAATTGTTTAGCTCCAGGGCTCAACAAGCTAAGTCCGCTGATTGTACCGACCCATAAGTTCCTTTTTGAATCCTGATATACGAACCTAATGTAATTACTGCTAATCCTTAAACCTTTTCCTGGTAGGTCGGTGATATGTGTAAATATTTGTTTTTGGGGATCAAAAACATCCAATCCTTGGATATAAACCAACCCAGATCCTACCCTGGCCATCTTTAAAAATAGCTTTGACGGTATTATGGCTTAAACTGCTCGGATCAAAAGGATCATTCACATAATTTTTAAAAAGACCCGTTTTCACATTATAACAGTTCAGTCCCTGCCCTTCTGTACCTACCCACAGATTCCCCTGGTCATCAGCCTCTATTGCACTGATAATATCACCGCTGATGCTATTTCTATATTTATTATACTTATATACGTCAAAAGTAATGCTATTGTGGTGGTTAACATTTATCCCCCCAAACATAGTACCTAACCATATAGACCCTTGTTCGTCTTTATAGATTTCTTTGATAGAGTTATCACTCAAACTTTTTCTGTTATCCGGATCATGCTTGTAGACTGTAAAATTGAGCGTTTCAGCGTTCAAAATATTGAGGCCGTTCATTGTTGCCACCCATATATTGCCATTATTATCGAGCATAAGCTTTCGGATACTGTTGTTGCTCAATCCTTTTGGATTTAGGGCATCGTATTTAAACCGAACAAATGAGCCTGATTCGGGAACAAAAAGATTTAATCCGCCTTTTTCCGTTCCAATCCAGATCCTGCCTTTACGATCTTCTACAATGGTTTTAACGAAATTATCACTAAGACTTTTCTGATCCTCGGGGCGATGATTAAAAGAAGTAATTTTGAATCTGCCCTTCTCTGATTTCATCATACTCAAACCATTGGTGGTACCTACCCATAGTATACCTTTACTATCTTCAAAAACGGCATATACAGCATTGCCAGCAAGACCATCTTTTTGATAAAAATTGATAAATTTTCTGGAAGAGGGTTTTACCAACATACTGAGCCCATTACCCGTAGCAAACCATAATCTTCCCTTTCTATCTTCTGAGATGCAATTAATGCTTTTATTGCTTATCGAATTCTTATCCTTTTCATTGTAGATGATG